>JBKJSI010000828.1:0-3166 GCA_046595915.1 Pirellulaceae bacterium | reverse complement strand
GTTCATCCGGCGGAATCGGCGAGCCAAGCGGGTCGCGAAGCGGGTGCTCTAACTTGTCATCGATGTAACGGACTGCCGCGTCGTCGCGCAAGTGTTCCAGTGCATGGGCTTTTTCATGCAATGTCTCGGGCGGTGCGCCGACCTGATTGAGATAGGTCTCCCAGAGCCGATGCGCCCGCACGAGTTTGCGCGCTGCCTGCGTTCCCGGTTCCGTCAGTCGCAGTTGCCCTTCGCCCTTCACGATGAGTCCATCGCGCACCAGCGACCGCACTGCTTTTTCAAAATAGGGCTTCGCCGCTGGCGCACTCTGCACCACCGCCGCGACTGCCATCCCCTTGTCACTCCCTCGCAGCAGCACCCCTAAAATATCCTCCGACGCCGACTGCGGAACTATCGCCCGCCGCCGCAGCCAATTCGCCAGCATTCCATATCGCGGCGCGAAGATCAGCACCGTCAAAAATTGCAGCGTGCTGACCAGCACGATCGAAGACCCCGGCGCGACATTCAAAAACTCCGACAGCGCGAAGCCGATCAAAAAACTGCTCACCGCGAACATCGCCGAAAGTACGAGCATCCGCTGCAGGCGGTCCGAAAGCAGGTAAGCGGTCGCCGCCGGCGTCACGAGCATGCCCACGACAAGCACGACGCCTACGACATTCACCGCGCTAACGACCACCAGCGAAGCCGCGCCCGTCAGTGCGTAATGCACCGCGATGACCGGAATCCCCAGCGACGCGGCCATGATCGGATCGAAGCTTGTGAGTTGCAGCGTGCGAAAAAACAAAATTACGCCCACGACCACCAGGCAAGTCACACCTCCGATCACCCACAAATCGGCTGTCTCTACTGCGAGCACCTGCCCCGTCACAAAGTGCAGCAGGTCGACGTGAATCAGGTCACTAAACCGCGACGCGAGCAACCCGCCGAACGCAAAAATGCCGGTATACATGATGCCGATCGCGGTATCGTCCTTGATTCGCGACGCCCGCGACACAAACCCGATCATCCCCACGGTCGCGAGCCCCGCGAGCACCGAGCCGACGAGCATCGCGCCCGCATGCGCCTCCACTCCGAAGACGAGCTTCATGATGAGGTAGCCGCACGTCACGCCGGCGAGCATGGCATGCGCCAATGCGTCTCCGAGAAACGCCATCCGCCGCAAGATAATGAAACAGCCCATCACGCCGCACGAAATCGAAACAAGCACGCCCGCGAGCAGCACGCGCGGCAAATAAGGATGCGTCTGCAAAAAATCGTAGAGCCCACTCATGATCGCGCTCCTGCAGAGCCAATAGCCGGGCCCATCCCTGAGAGCGATCGCAACTTCCCGTCATAGACTTGATCGAGCAAATCGGGCCGCAGCACCCGCTCCGGCGGGCCAATCCCAAACAGCCGCTGTTTCACGAGAATGAGCGTGTCAAAATATTCCGCCGCCGTTGTTAAATCATGATGCACCACGAGCAGCGTCCGCCCTGCCTCGCGCATGCGACCGAGCACTTCGAGCAGCGCCCGCTCCGTCGCCGCATCGACGCCTGCGAAGGGTTCATCCAATAGCAAAATCGGCGCTCCTTGCGCCATCGCCCGCGCGAGAAACACTCGCTGCTGCTGCCCGCCCGAGAGCTGCCCAATCTGGCGGCTTTTGAACTCCGACATCTTGACGGTCTCGAGAGCCTCATTCGCCTTCGCATGATCCTCGCGCGAAAGTTCTCTATACCAAGGTGCATGTCCATACCGGCCCATCAAGGCTACTTCCGCGACCGTGACCGGAAAATCCCAGTCGATGACCCCCCGCTGCGGCACATAAGCCACCGACCCCTTCGCACTCTGCGCGGGCTTCCCGAAGAACCGAATCTCGCCCACGTCGGGCTTCACGAATCCGAGCAGCGCCTTCAGCAGCGTCGACTTGCCTGAGCCATTCGGCCCGAGCACGCCCGTGATCGTGCCTGGCGAAATGCCAAATGACACGTCCAGCAGCGCCGGCGCGGAACCGTAGCTCACCGTCAGGTGGTCGACCTGAATCGCAAATTCACGTTTTTCAGCCGCGTTAATCACAGCAGTTCCAAAAGGAGATTTTGTCTCAGCTAATTAATCGAATTGTCAAAAGCCGTGTTATGAAAACAAGCGGATGAATTGCACCAAAAAAGCAATCTTTGTGCCGCTTGTTTTCAAAACACAGCCACCCCAACGCCAACAGTAAATATGGATGGAACATTTGACTCACTTGAGGTGCGAAACGATCGTCAGCACGTTTTCGCGAAGCATCCCGATATAAGTCTCGCCCGCCTCGCCTGGTCCGCCCATTGAGTCCGAATAAAGCTGCCCGCCAATCTGCACGCCCGCCTCTCGCGCAATATCGCGAAGCATCTTCGGGTTGACGCTCGTCTCCACAAAAATCGCCTTCACGCCGAAGCCTTGGATCGATTGAATCGTCTCGCGCCGACGCTGCGGAGTTAAACCGCCGCCCGTCTCTTGATCGGTCGACCACCCCACCGGCGCACCCGACTTGAATCCATACTCGCGGCAAAAATAGCCAAACGCATCATGACTCGTCACGAGCACCCGCTGCGCCGGCGGCACTTTTTCGACTTCCTTGCGAATCCAGGCATCGAGCTGATGCAGATGTCCGACATAAAGCTCAGCTCGGGCGGCGTATTCCTCGCGATGGGGCGGATCAGCTTCGCTCAGGGCGCGAACGAGGTTCTTCACATACTGCTCGGCATTCTTGGGCGAGAACCAGGCATGCGGATCATGTACCTCGACGCCCGCCGCATCGATCTTGAGCGGCTCGACGCCTTCGGTGCAGCTCACGATCGGCTTGCCAACCTGTTGGCACAGCTTCGCCATCCAGTCGTTGCCTTCGAGATGCCAGCCATTTTCCGCGCAGAGATTCGCCTCAGCGACGAGCGTCGCATCGCCCGGTTTCACTTCGTACAAATGCGGATCTTGCCCGGGCGCGAGAATCGATTTCACGATCCAGCGGTCGCCCACAATCTGCCGCGCGAAGTCGGCTACCTGCGTCGTCGAACAAACTAGTAGCCGCTTTTGGCCGGTTTCCTCGACGGCGCCGCCCGCAACCGACTTCCGCTGCCAAAGACTCGCGGCCGTCACCGACCCCAAGATGGCCACCACCGCAAAAAACGCCCAGACGAATCGCATAAATGCCTAC
>JBKJSI010000660.1:0-4619 GCA_046595915.1 Pirellulaceae bacterium | reverse complement strand
GGCAAATTGACACGACGCCAATCGATCCCGCCCAGCTCGAAGCCTATGGCGTCGTGTCACTTTCCGCTGCAGGCAAATTGACTGCCCACTTTTTTTCGCCGCCGACCCAGCTGGCTTGATAAAGGCCGGGCTCTTCACTGCCGCGAAACTGGTTTTCGCCGCTGGCCAGTTTTTGCTTGCCGCCGCTGGGAGTGACAATCGCGACTTCGCTTGTTGCGGCGCTAGTGAGCGGCATCACTTCTCGGACTCGAATCTCGGGCGCGATTTCCGCTCCGCCGAGCGCCAAGTCGGCGATGCCGGAAATGAGTGGCACGAATTTGGTGGAGAGGGCGAGTTCCGATTCCTCTGGACGCCAGCCGGCCGCGAAGGCGAAGATATAGCCTTGGCCGATTCGCGATTCCAGAATTGCTGGCTCACCGTTGTCGAATTTGGCGATTGCTTTGGTGGCGGCATTTTCTTTCAGGTCTAGCTTGCGTGAATTCCAGAAGTGAATCTTGGTGAAATCGCCATACTTGGGGTGGGCGAAAGGTTGAAAGAGAGGGTGCGCAAAGTCGATTGTGCCGAGCAGGAGGAAGTCGTCATCGTTTTTGCGTTTGCTTGCGACATCGGCGGATACGTCGTCCACTAACTGCGCGATTGACGATTCTCCGCTTGCGGCCGGCGCGACAATCGCCGCGGCGCCTTTTGAGATTTCCTCTTTGATTGACTTGAGCTGTGAACCCGAAAGCGGCTTGGCGATCAAAAAGACCTTGGTGGGAATCGATGGATCGAGTTTCGCTAAGTCATCGGGCAGGGCCTCGAATTTCGCTTGCCTCAGTGGATCATTCCCAAGCGCGATTCGAGCGTAGTAGAGGAGCCCTTGCGCGTCTTCCGGTTTGTCGTCACAGAGGTAGGCGACGCGGAACTCGCTTTTTTTCGGCGGAACAGTGAAGTACTCGTTATCAAAATTGTGATCGTCGCCGCGAAGCAGAATGCGATCGGCTAGAAGCTGCGTCGGCCCTCGCGGCAATCTCACGACGCGGCTTTGACCCGCTGGAACATAGACGGAAACCTCGCCGCTGGCATCGATCGCTTTCTCATCGCCAGACCAGCGGATGAAGAATTGATCGCTTACCGAATCGGCGGCATTCGAGACTCGAACTCTTGGATCAGGCAAGGAGTCGTCGAGGTCGCTGGCCAGAAGCTGGATCGTTGCGTTGGTTTTCTTCGTGGAAGAAACAACATGCGGCACGAGGTAAACGCCGGTGGGCCATTCGAACGATTGCAGGCCGGTAAGCGTTGATCCCTTTTGAAAATCACTAATAAGGAGCAACTGCGTTTCGCCGACTTGCTGCTGCGCGTCGGCGTCGGCGGCGACTTCCGCTGCGACGGCGCTGACGGCCGAGCCGATGTCGCTGGCCGCCCAGGTTGGAGTGAGGCTTTTGATTGCCGCGCGAATTTTGGTTGCGGGATCACCATCACGGGCTTGTTTATCGTCGCGCGGAAACGCCACCAGCGTTCGAACACGATCGCTAAAGGCATAAAGCGCCGCTTCATCTTGCGGACCGAGGTCGCTGATTTCTTTTTCGATGCGTGCCAGAGCTGCTTGCCAGAGTCCTTCGCGGCGCATGCTGGCGCTTTCGTCGAGCAAGATGGCGACCCGCCGCTTGGGCAAATCATTCAGGGCAAAGAGTGAGGTTTCTCGAAAGAAGGGGCGCGCGAAGACGAGTACGAGTAATGCGAGGGCTGCGAGTCGCAGCAAGAGCAAGAGAATCTGATCGAGCCGGCTACGTCGCGTTAGCCTTGGCGGCGACGGCGATAGGAACATCAGCGAGCTGAATACCTGCCGATCGCGCGGCGTCCTTCGCACCAGGTGAAAGATCACCGGCAGCGTCAAAGCTGCGAGGCCTGCCAAGTAAAGTGGCGCGAGTGCTCCCATTACGTTGCGCCTCCTGCGGATTTCCCGCTCGAGGCCGCCGAACCGCGGCGCTCGACAAACTTGCCACGACGTGCGCGTGCGCTGAGGAAGTCAAACAGGGCGAGTTCCAACGGCTGATCGGTTCGCAAATTGACAAGGTCGACGCCTAGCCCATCGCAGGCGCGTCTCAGTTCCGCCGAATGGGCTTCGAATTTTTGCAAATAAGACGCGCGGATCGACTTAGGATCAACGTAAAGCTGTCGCCCCGTCTCTAAATCTTCAAACAGCGATTCTTTGGTGAATTCGAATTCAATTTCGGCCGGATCGAGCACACGTAGCAAAATGACATCGTGGCCCTGAGATCGCAGGTAACCCATTCGAGTCTTTACTGCTTCGACGGGCGCGAGCACATCGGAAATCAAGATGACCACACCGCGCTTCGGCGCCGTCTTGGCGATTTGCTCCAGCGGCGCGATCAAATCTGTCGACTCACCGCCTGTCGCTCTTTCGAGCAGCATCATCAGTCGATGCAAATGCCCGGCCCGATATCGCGGCGGCAACACATCGCCAATAGCGTTGTCAAAAGTGACCAAGCCGACGGCATCGCGCTGGAGCCATAAGAAATAGGCGATCGTCGCCGCACAAGTTTTGGCGTAATCGACTTTGGTGATTGCGCCGGAGCCGAAGCTCATCGATTTGCTGAGGTCGACCAGCAAATAGCAGCGGAGATTGGTTTCTTCGCGATAGCGTTTTAGATAAAAGCGATCGGTGCGTGCGTAGAGCTTCCAATCGACATACCGCGGATCATCGCCAGGCGTGTATTGGCGATATTCTGAAAACTCGACCGAAAAGCCATGAAAGGGGCTGCGATGAAGGCCCGTTAAAAATCCTTCGACGATCACTTTCGAGCGCATCTCGAGATTTTTGATCCGCATTAAGGCTGACGGATCGAGGAAGCGAGTCGCTTTGGACGCACCGCTGGCCGAGCTTTTCGAAGTAGCCGCAGATTTGGATAGTAAGCTCGACATGGCTTGGTATACCGCGCTCGTTTTATCGAGGAGGTGGAATCGTCTCCAAGAGTCGATCGATTACCTTCTCCACGGTGACGCCTTCGGCCTCGGCCCGATAGCCGATCAAAATGCGATGTCGCAGCACCGGTTGCACAAGCGCTCTCACGTCATCGATGGTGACATGCGCTTCGCCGCGAAGAAGCGCCCGCGCTTTGCCGCCTAAAATCAAATTTTGAGCCGCGCGAGTTCCCGCGCCCCATGTCACCCAATCATTCACAAAATCCGCCGCACCCTCTTGATTGGGGCGACTTGCCGCTGCGATTCGCACCGCGTATCGCACGATCTCTTCCGCCACCGGAACGCGTCGCACAATTTCATGAAATCGCCGCACATCTTCCCCGGTGAAGAGCGGCTCAATCGCCTTGGGGCGCAGCGCCGTCGTTTGCTGCACGACCGCGACTTCATCATCCTCCGGTAAGTAATTGATCATCACATTGAACATAAACCGATCGAGCTGCGCCTCAGGCAGAGGGTAAGTGCCTTCCATTTCGATTGGGTTCTGCGTGGCGAGCACAAAGAAGGGTTCTTCGAGCACATAACGCTGGCCCGCGACCGTTACTTGATGTTCTTGCATCGCTTCCAATAGCGCCGCCTGAGTCTTGGGCGGCGTACGATTGATTTCATCCGCCAAAATCACATTGCCAAAAATCGGCCCCTTCACAAACTGCATTCGCCGATGGCCATCGGACGACTGCTCGAGGATTTCCGTCCCCGTGATATCCGCCGGCATCAGGTCGGGCGTGAACTGAATTCGCTGGAATTGCAGATGAAACACCTGGGCGATCGACCGCACCAAGAGCGTCTTTGCGAGCCCCGGCGCACCCGTGATGAGGCAATGCCCGCCCGCAAAGAGGCTGATTAGAATTTGCTCCACGACTTCGGTCTGCCCGACGATCGCCTTCGATAATTCTTGAAATATGCGTTCCCGGCTGCCGCGAATCTGCTCGACGACCTGCTGCTGCACTTCGAATAAATCGGTCTCAAGGGTTGCCAACTCAATGCTCCGCTAACTTGGGTCACATAGCTCTAATGGGTCAAGGCGTAGGTCACGATGTTGATGCCCAGAGGATACGCCCATTTCTCCGACATTTCTTTGAAGTATTCGTGATTCATTCCTTCACGTTCCCAACCATCACCCAGGTCCGTATTGTGGCAAATCATCGCCATGATGCGACCTTTGTCATCAAAGATTGCTCGATAGTGCGCTTCCCTTGCGTCCCATCGCTCGGTCGTCTCTCCTTGCATGTAGGAAAACACATTGGGAATGATCGGCTTTTCTTTCAGATCGTAAACAATGTGAAAAATCTCATGTTCCAGCGGCAACTCGATCGGTTCCTTGTCGGGAAAGACTCGTTTCATTTCGCTATGAAACACATCCCATTCATCTTCACCCCAAAAATCGTCAACCATGAGGAAGCCGCCATTGAGCAAGTATTTGCGCAGGCCAAGCACTTCCGCCTCCGAAAGTGACATATGGCCCGGTTCAATCAGGTAGAGAAAGGGGTAGTCAAAAAGCTTCTCATCAGTTAGTTCGACAATTTTTCCAAAAGGGTCGGTCTCCAGCGAAGTAAGTTCTTGAAGGCGATAAGAGAAATTGAGATCGCTATCGGGAAAATCTGTCGCCCATTTTCCACCTCCTCGTCCGCCCGACG
>JBKJSI010000654.1:0-3952 GCA_046595915.1 Pirellulaceae bacterium | reverse complement strand
CGGTGTTCTGCGTGGTGTTCGGCCTCGTCTTCGCATCCCCACCGGTACTCGGCTTTCCGATCCTATCGATCCTATTCATCGCCACGCCGTCCATTTGCCTTACGGGGTGCTTTTGGTCCAAGGGAAGGAAACGTGTTTTCTTCGCCGGTGGGGCTGCTTCCGCATTCTTACCCTGGTTTTGCGCGGCCCTTTTCGTATTCCCCGAGTTCTTCTATCGCGGGCGCTTTTTCGACAATTCATTTTGGCTACCCGCTGCGGGCTCGCGCTGGGTGGGTGTGCATATTGCTCTGGTATCTCCGATCCTTGGGGTGCTCATTGGCGGCGGAGCGGCGCTTCTGACTCATCGATTGATATTCGCGAAAGAATCGCCGCAGTCTTTTCCAAGCTCGAATTCTCCGAAGCAAGTAGACAGTCAGTCGCACGATTTGTGAGGGTGCGAAATCGCCTTAATGGAGCAGACCCTCCCAGTTTCTTTGCCAATAGGATGTTACGCACCCCTTCTGCCCTGCGGTTAAACATCCAGCGGCCCGCCTGGGAAAATTGGTGTAATTGCCTAAACTGGTTACCCCAACCAATTAGCGGATTGGGGCTGATTTTGCCGCGAAACCACCTCTCGAACACCTTTTCGGAATATGCCTGTGACTGTCGCCTCCGAAGTCCTTATCCGCGTGGGCCACTCGCCCGATCCTGATGATGCGTTCATGTTCTACGCACTGACGAAGAACACAATTCCCACCGGCAACTACCGTTTCACGCACGAGCTCGTCGACATCGAAACGCTCAATCGCCGCGCCTTCTCAGGCGAGCTTGAGCTCACCGCACTCAGCCTGCATGCCTATGCCCACTTGGCTGATAAGTACACGATCTGCACCTGCGGCGCGAGCATGGGTGATCAATATGGCCCGATGGTCGTTGCGCGGAAGGAAATGACGATCCCGGACTTGCGCGGCTTGCGCATCGTCGTGCCCGGCACACTCACCACCGCCTTCCTTGCGCTCAGCATGTGCCTTGAGAAGGACTTCGAATACGTCGTGGCGCCGTTTGATGAGATTCTCGACATCGTCGAAAAGGGTGAGTACGAAGGCAAGCCGGTCGACGCCGGCCTGATCATTCATGAGGGGCAGCTGACCTATCAAAGGCAGAATCTGCACCTCATCGTCGACCTCGGGAAATGGTGGTACGACAAGACCCAGCTGCCATTACCCCTCGGCTGCAACGGCATTCGCAAAGACCTCGGTCCGGGAGTCGCCAAGGATGTGAATCGCCTGCTCCGCGATAGCATCAAGCATGGCCTTGATCATCGCCAAAAGGCCCTCGAATACGCCCAGTCTTACGGGCGCGGCCTCGACACGGCTCTGGCCGACAAATTCGTCGGCATGTACGTCAACGATTGGACGATCGACTTCGGCCCCCGCGGCCGCAAAGCGGTAGAAGTACTCCTCGCCGAAGGCTTCAAAGCCGGCGTCATCCCAAAACTCGTCGTACCGGAGTTTGTCGACGAGTCACTCTAACTGACGAGGTCAACGCGATTCATCGCGAGCCAGTAGTTCAAAGTTCCGCTGGCTCGCCGTCTTAGGCACGGTACGCACTCGCGTAGGCAAGATGACCATCGTCATCCCATCCCACTGCAAACGGCGCTGAAGAGCAAACGCAGTTTGGTTATGCAGCAAGTGCTGATACCAAGCGTCACGTTGGAACACGAGTTGGCCAGCGAATACGGTTGATTTGGGATACTTCTTGGCAACCGAAACGCACACGTTTTCGAGCTCATCGACGACATCCGCGCCGATCGCCATATAAGACTCCGCAGGAAGCCCGAGATCACGGGCGAGCTTGACATATTGCTCAAGCGCCTTCGCCGTATGTTGACGCAGCTCCTCCAATTCTTCTTCGCCCTTAAATACGCCCGAGTCGACGACGCCGACGGAGACAAACGCGAAACCCTTGAAATGGTTAGGCGCGAATTTGACGACATTGAGAAAAGTGTGAATCCCGAGTCCGCCATAACCGCCGACCAGCACAATCGCCGTAGGCAGAGCGGGGTCGATAGGACGCAAATTCGGCTTCCCGCTACTGGGCGGAACGATATTGAGTTGCTCATTGAGTACTCGCAACCGGGCGTTGACGCGACGATAGTAGGTATTGGTTAACAGACACAGTGCGACACAGCCGCCCGTCACCGCGAGAGTCACCCAGCCGCCGACGGCGAACTTTTCCCAGATCGTGATTCCCAAGATCGTGAGGCACATCAGCGCACCGAAACCGAACAAGGAGAGCCTGCGAAATCGAACCGAGCCCGTTGTGGGCTGCTTCAGCCAGTATCGCAACATCGCGACCATCGAAAGTGAGAATGTTAAAAACACATTGATGGAATACATCAACACCAGAGCAGACACGTTGCCGTCGGTGTACCAAAGCGCGGCCAGCGCGGCGCCGCCCATGAGCAGGATGCCATTTTGTGTAGTGAGTCGTTCGGAGAGGTTCGAAAACCAATGCGGCACCCAGGAGTCGTTAGCCATATTCGCAAGAACGCGCGGGCCATCAATAAAACCCGCCTGGGCGGCGACGACGAGCAGCGCCCCTTCCGTGATCATCGTGGCGAGAACAAATGCTTGATGCCAACCGCCTGTCAGTCCAATTTCGCTGGCGAATTTCTCGGTGAGAGTCTGGTTCATCGTCACACCTTCGACTTGATGCACACCGAGCATCAAATAGGCGAAGACGAGACCGCCTGCAGTGAGCGAGAGGGAGATGGCCATCAGCAGCATAGTGCGCTTGCCAGTTTGAACCTTCGGTTCGCGCATCACGGGCATGCTATTGGAGACGGCTTCGATCCCGGTGTAGGTGCCGCCGCCAAGCGAATAGGCTCGCAGCAATAAGGCGCCAATGCCGAGCCATCCCAGCGCGGGGTCGGCTACCGACTTGCGGATCTCCTGACCGACATCGGTCGCAATGGAACCAGCAGCGCCGAGATGCATGCCGATCGAGCCAAAAATCAGCACTGCATGGAGAATCAGGAAAAGGATAAAGATCGGCAACAAGAACATCACCGATTCTTTGACGCCGCGCAAGTTGAGCACGATCAAAAGGATCACGGCGCACACTTCACAGGGGAGTTTCCAACTCGCCCAATCGGGCGGCATGAGTCCGAAGAGTGCGTCACCTGCGGCCGCAATGGAAACGGTGATCGTGAGAACATAGTCGACGAGTAGCGCACATCCCGACACCAAGCCGACCGGCTTACCAAGGAGCTTCGTGGCAACCAAGTAGCCACCACCACCGCCGGGAAAGGCCTCGATGATGTGGCTGTAGCAGGCAGAGATAATGAAGACGGTCGCGACGGTCGCGATCGCAAGAAAGACCGCCAAGTAAGAATGTTCGCCCAGGCTATGAAACGCTTCAGCCGGACCATAGCACGAGGAAGATAGACCATCGGCGCCCAAGCCGACCCAAGCGAGAAACGCCACCAGTGAAAGGTGCTTAAAAAGCCCTTGATCGCGCAAATCCCGGGCGCGACCGATCAAGATTGTCTTAAACGTCCCGGTCAGCGACTCATTCTCACCAAGCTCCGGCTCAGCGGAGCCCGACTCGACAACGATCGGCGTACCTTTGGGAGAATGAGAAGAATGGCCGCCATCTCTACCAGAACTTGTCACAGGAGCATTCCAATGAGGATCTGCGCTACGTCAACCGATCGAAGCGAAATCCTATTTCGCTGGAACTGAATATTGTCGAGCGACTTTGCTCGACGGCGCAAATCCTTGACGACTCCCCACCTTCAACGCTTACGAGGTTAGCTGTCGGGCTCGAGAAGAAGGTTTCTCTACTGGCCGGCATTTTCAGCACGATCAGATTCGCCCCGTGATTCGGGTTCCCCGTTTGGGCGGCGTTTTAGCAGGCCGCGCCAACTCAGCGGTCAAATTCGAGAGGAGCCAACGAATTTGACAAGTGG
>JBKJSI010000634.1:0-5926 GCA_046595915.1 Pirellulaceae bacterium | reverse complement strand
TCAACTCGGCAACGGCGTTGAAGTGGGACCCTTCGCGGTGATCGAAGATGACGTGGTGATTGGCAACGATTGCAAACTCCTTGCGCGCGTAACCATCAAACGTAACACGACCATGGGCTGCAACAATTTCGTTGCGGAAGGGGCCACCCTGGGTGGCCGGCCACAGCACACGGCTGCTCCAGAGGATGTTGGCTTATTGGTGATCGGGTCGAATAATCAAATCCGCGAGAATGCCACGATCCACTGCGGGCTGCGGCCCGGGATGTTGACCACGCTGGGTAACAATTGCTTGCTCATGGTAAACGCGCATGTGGGGCATGATTGCCAAATTGGTGATCGCGTCATCTTAGTCAACAACGTGATGGTCGCGGGCCATGTGATCATTCATGACCGAGCATTTATTTCGGGCGGCGTTGGCATTCACCAGTTTTGCCGAATCGGCCGCTGCGCCATGGTGGGCGGCACCGCGCTCATTGTCCAAGACGTTTTGCCCTTTGTGACGGTCGATGGCGACACGGCAAAAGTCGTCGGCCTGAACACAGTCGGAATCAAGCGAAATGGCTACGTGGAATCCGACATCCTGGACCTGAAAAAAGCCTATCGAATGCTCTATCGATCCGGTATGCCTTTGGCCGAAATCGTTTCGCAGCTAAAAAGCACCTTTCCAACCGGCGCAGCCTCGGAATTTGCGAGTTTTTTGGCGAATTGCAAGCGTGGGTTTATCCAAGAACGCCGCCGCACCCAGATCACGCCGCTGAAACTCTACCAGCCAAATGAATCGGAAAACGATCGATCTGAAGGGAAGAAAATGGCCGGATAGAGCTGGGTAAAAGATAGGGGTTCACCCCCCTGAATGGGTGATTTTGGTATTTGGTTGAGTTTTCCTGCTCGGAGGCTTGTAAGTCCTTCGTGCGTCAGCCATTATTAGCTCCCGTTGCTCGCCACTCTCACGCGAGACAACGACCGCATCGCTAAGGAAGCGGTCTTACTGGGTTTAACCCCACTGGTTGCTGACCCCAACCATTTCTTAAGTCGCGGATACGACGACGGAGCCTATGTACCGCATCCTTTTTCATCGTGGCATTGACCGCTGGGGACGTTCGTTTCTCAGTGGAGTGGTGCTTGCGTTAGCCGTGGCCACATTGGCAATGTTTGTGGCGATTCCTGTGTGGAATGAAGTGCGCGGCGCTAAAACGCCGACCGCCAATAATGACGCTTCTTATCCGCCGCCCTTTGGAGCCGATGATTCGATTCCAGTGGGGACGGATGCCGATGTCGCGTCGTCCGCTGTGGGAATCTAGTAATCTGGCCAAGGCAAGCGAGGTTGTGCCTAACATGCTGCGCACAACGCCACCACATTTGTCGCGCCGCGCGGCGCTCTCGACCCTTGGCGTTGTACTTTCATTCCCGGCGGTATCTCTTGCGCAATTAGCAAAGAGTAACGTGCCAGGGCTACAGTACCCTCTTGCCGCCGCCGTTGATGCGGAAGGCGCGATTTATGTGATCGATCTGTTTTTGCCCGGTGTTTTCAAAGTAGTGCAGGGGAAAGCGACCGTTTTTTATCGAGCCGAGAAGAAGTATCGCGAGCCGCTGTTTCACCCGCGTGCGATTGCCGTCATTGAGAAGGATGCTTTGATCGTCGCTGATACGGCGGCGCGAGATCTCTTTCTGCTAAAGGCAGGTGAGTCGCCAAAAGGACTTACCGGTAAGCGACTTGACGTTCCGGCTGCCATTGCAGAAATCGATGGAACCCTGTTCGTTGCGGATACCGAGCGAAACGAAATTTGGAAAGGAACGATCACCGAAAAATGGGCCAAGTGGGTCGATATTCCGGCCCCCCGCGGGCTCGCGGTGAATTCAGAAAAGCAGTTGCTCGTCGTGAGCGGGCGCGACAATGTGCTTTACAAGCTTGCACCTCAGGGTGGAAAGCCAGGAAAAATCGCGCAGGGCGAGCCGACTGGGTATTGGAGCTCGGTCGCAGTTGGCAAAGATGGCATCCCGGTCGTTGTTGATAGTTATGCGAAGACGTTGTGGCGAATCGAGGCGGGTAAGCCGGTCGCGTGGGTCAAAGGTGAGCCATTTGATCATCCGGTCGGGATCGTTCGGATGGGTGATGGTTTTCTGGTGACTGACTCCCGTGCCAAGGCATTGATTGAAGTTTCGGTGGATGGAAAGGCTCGCGTATTGCCTGTCCAATCGGAATAGCGCAAGTTGTGCCGGGCGACGGCGGCGAATATGATCCATCAAGGAGGATTGATGCGTATGCCGTTTCCAATGCTAGATCGCCGCGCATGGCTGCAACTTGGCGGCCTGAGCCTTTTAGGCGGACATTTGGGCAGGGCGGCTGGCAATTCGCTCGGCGGGGAAACTCCCCCTAAACGGCAGAGGGCGTGCATTTTCATTTTGCTCCAAGGCGGTCCCAGTCATCATGATCTTTGGGATCCCAAGCCGCTTGCTTCGGCTGAGATCCGTGGGCCCTTTGGGACGATCCCGACGCCATCTGGACTTCAGTTTGGCGAACTGTTGACCCATAGCGCGAAGGTTTCGCAGAAACTATGCGTCGTGCGGTCGATGACGCATCGGTTCAACAATCATATCGGCGGGACGTACATCGCACTGACCGGCTCTACCAATCAGCCAGATCAGGATCGCGAGGCGCATGCGGATGATTTTCCGGGGCCGGGTGGCATTTTGCAGCACTTGGCGGAGCGAACTCGCAGTGTTCCTCGGGCGGTCAGTTTGCCCAATTGGCTGAGTATTCCTGGTCCCTCGAATCGGATGCCGGGGCAGTTTGGCGGTTTTCTGGGGAGCACGCGGAATCCGTTTGTCATCGAAGGCGATCCCAACCAGAAGGAGTATCGACCACTCGCGTTGACGCCGCCGGGGGAAGTGAGTTTGGGGCGGCTTCAGGATCGACTTTCGCTGAGCCAACAACTCGACTCACAAGCAAGAACGCTTGAAAGAGATTTGCAGCAGCAATACGACGCGCTTTCGGCGAGCGCGTATGGGCTCATTGCCGATGGCGGTGTTCGTAAGGCTCTCGATTTAAGCGAAGAGAAACCGGCAGTTCGCGATCGATATGGACGAACGAAAATCGGACAGTCACTCTTAATCGCGCGGAGGCTTGTCGAGGCAGGCGTGCAGTTCGTCGCCTTCAACGCATTCAATCAAGAATGGGACACGCACGGCGATCTCTTCCGCCGTTACAAGCAAATCGTGCCGCCAATGGACCAAGCGTTCGCGGGGCTTGTTGCTGATCTCGATGAACGCGGGATGCTGGATGATACGCTCGTGATCAATACCGGCGAGTTTGGGAGGACGCCGCGAGTGAACAAAGATGGCGGTCGCGACCATTGGCCAAATGCCTATTCCGCTGTGCTTGCTGGCGGTGGCATTCGAGGTGGTATCGGATATGGCGAAACGGATCGCCATGGCGCGGAAGTGCTCGAAAAAGGCGTGTCACCGGCCGATTTACTCGCGACGATGTGGAATCGGCTTGGTATCGATCACAGTCAAATGATATACGATCGCCTCAAGCGGCCACACCTAATTTCTGATGGCCGGGTCGTCAATGATCTAATTGCATGATGACCGCACTACCAATTTGCTAGACCAAATTAAGCCGCGCCAATTTTAGCTGACTCGCTAAACTCGCCTTCATAGCCGTAGCGTTCGATATACCCACTCCAACGGCGGCGAATTTCAGACACCAAAATCGGCGGCAACGAATGGTGTTTGTTCCGCTGATAGTCCTTATTCCCCTGCACCGTTGCTTCAAGCTTCGGCCGAATTGCATCGAAGTCGCCAAGCTCCAGTCGGTCGTAGATTTTGGCGATTTCTTCAACGGGACTCGCGACAACATCTTCGTAGCGGACTTGCACGAGGTTTGCAGCGGGGACGCTTTCGACTTGTTCGTTGAAGCCGTGGTACATTCGCTCGAAGCACTGGAAAACGAACTCTTCCAGACCTTTGTGCTTGGGAACCTGGAGGCCTTGCACCGAATCAAGAGATTGCCAGAGGCGGACCGTCGAGGGATAGATTTCTAGTGGATTGCGGGTGATGTGGATGAACTTCGCGCCGGGGAAGAGTTTGGCGAGTAGGCCGATGCGCCCTGTGTGGGGAGGAGATTTCATCATGATCCGTTTGTTGCTTCGGAGCGTCAGCGCTTTGACAAAGTAGAGCAATGCGTTCTTGAATCGCTCTAGTTCTACCGGTGGCACATCGACGAGATCGAGCAATTCCATAAAAGGAGCGGGATCGTTGGGAAACGCCATGCGCAAGTAGGGGGTTGGCGCCGCCATGGTGAGCAGGGCAAATTCCTCTTCTTGCGGCTTGTCCCAACCGGCTTCCATGTTGTCCATGGGCCGTTTTTCAGGGACCAAGAACTGCATGTAGGGGGCGACGAACCAATCACTCACCAGGAAGTGGCGAGGAGCAAAGCATTGGTAGGTGGTGGGATAGCCGAACTGCTCATCGAGGCAGAGGTACTCATGCAGGAGCGTGGTGCCGCTGCGCCAATGTCCGATAATAAAGACGGGAGGCTGTGTGATCGGTGTTTCGGAGATTCGCTTGTTCCAGAACAGCCATTGCATCAAGCTCAGGCCGCTGCAAATCGAAGAGACACAGGTGATTCCGACCGCCATCGGCCAGCGCGACGGGGAGATGCGAAATTGATGCGAAGCGGCGAGCCTTAGCCACTCAGTGAATCGCAAGCCATGCCAAAAACGCGGGCACCAAGCGGGATAAGGATGCACCTTCGGCGCGGGCAGACTGGGGTAGTTAAGTGGATTCTGGTCGGCCATGGCGCCGTCCTTTAGCGGGGTACGAGCGGGAGAGGAACCTAAGCTGTCCCGAGTTTGATCTTAGCCGCTAAGACAGTTTTTGTCCCGATCAACTTGCGTTATGAAATTGGGTGAAAATCGCTTGCAAACGCGACAATTTGGCGTCCCAAAAGTCCAGTCGAAACGCTATTCGTCTCGCCGCATGCTCTGCGCGTTCGGTGTATTGATACTAACAAACCAATTCTTCCAAGCGGGCGTGTTGTAACCGTAGTCTTGCTTCGTAATCTGTCGCAGAGCGTCCAGAACGCCCGCGTTTTGCACGTCATATTCGATGATTGCTTTTTTTCCACCCGCCGAAAGTCCCGCGCTGCCGTCGCTACCAAAAGTCGGCGAAGCTCCAATGCCGCCCGAGCCGCCGCCGCTTTCGGTGCGAATCTTCATATTCAGCGCCGCAATGAGCGGAAAGACTGCTTCCTGAGCATTCAATCTTCCGAGCGCGCGGGCAGAGTTGTTCACTAGGTCTTGGTTATTCGCCTTAATTCCTTCGCGAATTTTTCCTAGGAACATGGAGGTCGTTGCAGGGTGTTTCTTTTCTACCAGTTGTTGAAGCGCAAAATCACGAACATTTTCGGAAGGGTCGCTGACCACAATGTTGACGAGTGCGTTGACACTAATGGGCATCAGTTTCTTGGCGACAACTTCGATGTAGACCTTTTTAAGCTCCGGACTTGGAATGTTATTTCCTTGACTGTTTCCTGATCGAGTCGTTAAAAAATTTTCCACAATGATCATCATCGAGACGGGATCGTCGATGGCGCGAAGATCCGCGATCGCTTGCTCAAAATTCTTATTTCCCTTTGCCTTTACATTCAGCGAATTGATCTCCTTTCGCAGTCTCGCCCGCTGATCCTCGTTGAGTTTGTCCTGCTGATCAAGAGCGATTTGCTGCTCGGTTAGATAGCGATTCCCAACTTTACGGTATCCGATCGAGGTCCACTGTTCATCGGGATTCTCCCAAACGCCATTGGCGAGCTTCTTATAGCCGAGAGCAGTTCGGGCTTCGGCGTGTTCTGGATCGAGTTCAATGACTTTTCGCAGATGATGAAGTCGTTCTTCGGAGAGTTGATTTGTCCCGCACCAATTGG
>JBKJSI010000611.1:0-6489 GCA_046595915.1 Pirellulaceae bacterium | reverse complement strand
CACACTCCTAGAGAGTGGCCAAGTTGGGCCACTTGGGCGCATTCGCAAAAACAAGCCATTTTTCCCTCCCCGCCAAACACGAAGCCGCGCATAAAAAAAGGGACGCCCCGTCAGCGTCCCTTTTCAAGTTTTAATCAACTTCCGCGAACCTACTTGCCCGCAGGAGCTTCCGTCGCAGGAGCCGCCGCTGCGGCAGCAGCGGCTGGGGCAGCCGGAGTTTCCGCCGGCTTCACGACTTCGCCATTGAGCGGCTTGCGAGGCAGTTTTTCATCCCGCATCGCGGCGTGATACACAAACGACGCCATGATCATCGAAGACTGCTTGATATCTTCCGCTTGCAGGCGTTCGTAAACGTCCATGTTGGAGTGATGGGTGCGCGTGTCGTACTCCATTTGGTCCTGAATGAACTGGAAGCCAGGCAGGCCGACGGCGTCAAACGACAGGTGGTCGGTGCCGCCCGTGTTGGAACTGGCAATGGTCGAAGCGCCCATTTCAGCGAACGGGGCGAGCCAGGCGCGGAAAATGGGCCGGCAAGCTTCGTTGCCTTGGAGGTAAACACCGCGGACTTTGCCGGTGCCGTTATCGAGGTTGAAGTAGGCCGCGAGCTTGTCGTGCTCGGGCTTCAACTCGTACTTGCGACCGCCACCGCCGCCTTGACCTCCTGGTCCACCGCCGCCAGGACCACCAGGTCCGCCTCCGCCCTCACGACCTCCGCCGCCCTGGGCTTTGCCGAAGTGTTCTGCAACGTAAGCCTTGGAGCCATAAATTCCCTGCTCTTCGCCAGTCCATAGCGCGATGCGGATCGTGCGGCGCGGCTGGATGTTGAGGGCTTTGAGAATTCGGACGGCTTCGATGGCGACGCCGCAGCCAACCGCATTGTCAGTTGCGCCGGTGCCGGAGTGCCAAGAGTCAAAGTGCCCGCCGAGCATCACGACTTCGTCTTTGAGGTCGGTACCGGGGATTTCCGCGACGACGTTGAAGATCGCGGTGGGGTCGGTGTGGAATTTCGACTGCAAATCGAACTCGACTTCGACCGGCGCGCCCTTCTGGATCATGCGGACGAGGCGGTTGTAGTGTTCGACCGCCAAAACGGCCTGCGGAATGATGTTGGCAGCTTCGGGCGACCAAGGAGATTGAGCGCCAGGTCCGCCAAATCCGGGTCCGCCTGCGCCACGCGGTGGCATGCTGGCTTGGGATACGAACACCGTACCTCCATCGCCGCGACCGGGCTCGAGGACAAAGGCTGCGCCTTCCTCGTAAATCATTTGCATCTTTTTGCCCTGCATCGCGCGGGCGGCGATCTGCTCAGGCGTTTGTCCAAAGCGTCCGCTAGGTCCACCGAGGGCGTTTGGCGTTGGCGAGCCATCGGGACTGGCCGGCGCGGCGGCGCGGAAGCTGCGGAAGGACGCACCTTCGCCGTTGGCGAGCGCGAGAAGTTCCGAATCGGTCTTACGGGCGGCGAGCGGGTCGAAACTGGCCTTCACTTCGCGCGGGGCAGCGAGCAGGACAATCGCGTTTCGCAGTTTGCCTTTGAATCGCTCCAGATCCTTTTCATCCGCCGCATCAAAATAAACCGGCGTGCCGCGAATGGCCTTCGGGGTGCTCGGCGACCAGGCTTTGGGATACGCGATCAGGTTGCTGTAGGTTGGCGCGACAATGTTGGCGCTGAAGCGATCGACGGTCCAGCCGCGACCAAAGGGGCCCCACGGCTCGAGAGCCGCGTTCTGCAATCCATACTCCGTGAGCCGGCCCTTCGCCCATTCGCCCGCAACCTTCGTTTCCGGCGCAGCGGTCAGGCGCGGACCGTAGACGTCGGTAAGGAAACTCAGCGTCTCCATCACCTTCGAGTTCTTCGTTCCTTCTTCTTTGATTTTGTTGACGACTTCCGTGTCGACCTTTTCACGTGGCGTCTCCGGTGCAAGCTGTGCGTAAAGCAGTGCTGGAAAACACCCGAGTAGAAAAACCAAGACCGCTGTCTTGCGGAACAACATCGAAAACTTCTCCCATAGCAACCGAACGAAAACGCGACGTCGACGGTTACGCCGTGTGGGCTCCTTTCCTATCCTCCCGCGACGCATTTAGCAACCATTTTCAGCCCAGATTGCCAATTCTCGCCGCCAATGATATCCCACGAATCAAGACAAAAATCCTTGGCGCGCGATTCAGCGACGAACTCGCAGCATCTCCACCCACTGTCCGGCATGCTCCATCGTTCGCTGCCCAAGTTCCAGCGGCTTCTCGGCATGGAAAATTATGCCCACGAGGAAAGATTTACCTTTCCATTGCACCTTGCCCGCCGTGCTCGTCCACTCGGTTCCCCGCCCCGCGTCGCCTGGCAATCGTGCATGCGAGAAAAACACTTGCGCAAATCCCTGCGAACTGAGCTGCGCCGGCCAAACATTCAGCAGTGGCTGATGCCCCGCCAAAACTTCGCCGAAACCCGGCGTCACCGCTTCGAGCAAATGAAACGCAACCCGCTTCGGCGGCTCCTCCGCATCCCGTCCCGACGGCGCGACCACGACCGCCACTACCACGCTCGGAATTCCATAAATCTCCAGCTTCGGCTCAGCCGTCGCTACGTCCGCAATCGCCAAATTTGCAACATCAATCTCCAAATCCGGCGGCGGAGCGATTGCTTTGGGCTTTCGAATCACCCTTAACAACGACGGGGCGATTCGAAAAAGAATCAAACCAATGATCAGCGAGATGATCGCAACAATCCCAACCGCCAAATAAGGCGCCGTTTCCGGAGTCACCAACTCGCGCAGCGATTCCAACGACCAAGTCGGCGCCGTCTCCACTGGCTCAGGCGCGACATCGGGCGCCTGAGCGATAGCGATTTTGCAAACGACGCTCCCCGCCAACGCTACAAAAAAACATCGTGGTTGGCGGAAAACGATAAACAAGGTCGATCACTCTTCTTGCTTGGCCGCGGGCTTAACGAGGGGCGTGAACTCACCATACCCTTCTTCCGCCATCTTATCGAGCGAAATGAACCGCAGCGCCGCCCCATTGATGCTAAATCGCTTTTCCGATTTCTCGTCGCCCCGCGCATCGGTCATGATCAACCTGCCGAGGTAGGAGTCGGCAAATTTCGATCGCGCCTCGACATACGCCACTTCCTTCGTTCCCACTTTGAACGCCTTCACCGCAGTCGGCACGATCGACCGCGAAAAGGTCGGCCATCCATCTTTGAGATCTAGCTTGTCTCGCGACGAAAATAGGGGCTCGCCCGAAACGACATCGACATAAATCCCTTCCTTAGCCTCGTTCCAAAGCGGGCTTTCAAAGGCCTTTTCGGTCCCCATTTCCTGTGTCACCAGGAATTGTGCCTTGGTGAGTTTCTTCTTTAGCGCCGCAGCGGTTGGCTTCTTGAAATTCTCCCACGTCTTCAGGAGCGCCTCCTCTTTCAAACTTTCTTTTTCTGCTTCGTCATCAAGTTCAATCTCCGGAAACGAACCAGGCAGCGACAACAGATCTGCCTTCGCGCCCCAAGTTTTAAGAATGAACTCATCTCGTCCACAGCCGGAGCGGTACGCGGCATATCCATCCGGATTCTTATGATGGTAGTCCTGATGATACGCTTCCGCAGGATAAAAAACGCTCCGCTTCACTACCGGAAGCGTGATCGCCGAGCGGAACACTTTCATGGCGTCGATTTTTTTAATCACCTCTTCGGCGGTCTTCTTCTCTTCCTCATTGGCGTAATAAATCGCCGGCGAATAGTTGGCGCCACGATCAACAAACGCACCACCTCGATCTACCGGGTTCGAGTGCTTGATCAAAAACTCAACCAGCCCCGCGTAAGTGATCTCACGCGGATCGTAAGTGATCAACACCGCCTCTCTATGCGCTCCAGAGGCATAGGTCTTGTAAGTCGGGTTCTTTGATTTCCCGCCGGTGTATCCGGCAACGACTTCGAGCACGCCGGGGCAACGCTCAAAATCCGTCTCCACGCTCCAAAAACATCCCGCCGCAAAAATCACCGTCTGCGGCTCGGCGGCCTTTTCTTTGTCGCCTTGCTTCGCGGTTTTCGTCGGCTCCTTGCCTGCCTTCAGTTCCTGAGCCGCAAGGTGACTCACATTTGCAAAGATCAACGCGGCAACAAGAATGCGTGGAACGCCTTGAAGATTCCAGATATCACTCAACTTCATCGTATGTCTCCTACGAATTCCCTCAGTATCCCTATTTGCACCGTTGCTGGCAAGATTTTCCAGAGGTTACAATTTGTCCTCTTCCCACCTTCGACAGGGCCATTTTAGATGTCAGACAACCAGCTCGGCAGACGATTCGTTCTCGGGGCAGGCGCTTCCCTTCTCACCGGCGCCCTGGCTGCCCCACTATTCGCCCAAGAAGCAAAGCCCGATCCCTATGCCGACGCAAAATTGACTCCCGGCGAGCCCCCTGCAACGTCGCCCGGCTCTTTCACCATCGCCGTCCTCCCCGATACGCAGCATTACAGCGAAAAGTTCCCCAAAACCTTCGCGGCCCAAACGAAATGGATCGTCGACAGCCAAAAGGCCCGCAACATCGCCTGCGTTTTGCATCTCGGAGACATTACCAACCATAGCACCGACAAGGAATGGGAAAACGCCGTCGTCGCCATGAGCCAGCTCGATGGCAAAGTCCCTTACTTCATGGTCCCCGGTAACCATGACTACAGCGAGGGCGGCGGCTGCAAAGATCGCACTACGAAAATGAGCAAGTACTTTCCGGTCGCCAAATTTCGCGAACATGAAATGTTCGGTGGCGTTTATGACAAAGAACCAGATCGGATCGAGAACAGTTTTCATCTTTTTAACGCTTCCAATATTCACCGAGACATGAATCGCAAACTCCTTATCCTTGCGTTGGAATTCGGACCACGCAGGGATGTAATACGCTGGGCCAATGAAGTCGTCGCAGCCCACAAGGATCGAGAAGTGATCCTGATCACGCATGCCTACATGTACTTCGACGACACTCGTTACGACTGGAAAAAGTTTGGCGACAAACAGATGTGGAATCCCCACGCCTACACCGTCGCAAAAACCACCGAAGACGACGTCACCGACGGCGAAGAACTCTGGACGCAGCTCATCAGCCGCCATGAAAACTTCATCATGACCCTCAATGGCCACGTCCTCGAAGATGGCCTCGGCCGCATCGTCACGCAAACGCCCAAAGGCCGTGACATCCACCAAATGCTGGTCAACTTTCAAATGCGTCCTAACGGCGGCGACGGCTGGCTCCGCCTCATCGAAATGAAATCCAACAAAACCGCCGCCCAAATCGTCGACTATTCCCCTACCCGCAACGAACACAACCTATCAACTCAAAACGCCTTCAACCTAAATCTCGCCCCCATTTCCTAACCCGAAGCGCAAGCGAGAATTTTCTTACTTCCCCTTCGTGACTTTGTGGTGAACACGTATTTGCTTCCGAGGAACTAATGCAAAGCAGCGCCCAATTCGTCGAACAATACCTCGCAAGCCTCCCCGAAGATCGCCGCATCGCCATCGAGAAAATCCGTAGCGTGATTCTTGCCAACCTCGATGTCAACATCGAAGAAGGCATGCAATATGGCATGATCGGCTACTACGTTCCCCATCGCATCTATCCGGCCGGCTATCACTGCGACCCGAAGCAACCACTGCCTTACGCCGGCCTCGCGTCGCAGAAAAATCACATGGCGATCTACATGATGACCATCTACGGTGACCCCGCTCACCTCAAGTGGTTCGAGAGCGCCTGGAAAAAGACCGGCAAAAAACTCGACATGGGCAAAAGCTGCATCCGGTTCAAAAAACTCGAGGATGTCGCCCTGGAAGTCATCGGCGAAGCATTCAAACGAGTTCCCGCCAGCGCCTACATTACCAACTACGAACGGGTTCTCAAACGCACCGATCAAGGCGGGATGAAACGTACGAAAGCGGCTCCATCCAAGCCAGCAATGCAGCCCGCCATCAAAAAGACCGCAAAGTTAGCGACGCCAAAAAAGACGACGAAAAAGCCCCTCAAGAAAGCGGCCAAAAAGCGTTAAGCATTCGAACCCAGTCACGGAATTCGACGCCCCTGCCCCGCTTCCCACAGCGCATACCAATCCTCTCGCTCAAGCACGATCGCATCTGCCATCGCCGCCGATTGAATTCGCTCGATCTTGTTCGTCCCAATCACCGGCAAAGGGCGACTCGGGTGCGCCAAGATCCAAGCATAAGCCAGCTGCTCCAGCGTCGCATTTTCATAACGTCCCGCCATCCCCTGCGCCGCAGCCGCCAATCGCACTGCCGCCGGATTATTCAAATCAAATATCCGCCCACCCGCCAGCGGACTCCAAGCCATCGGCGAGACGCCAAGCTTTTCGGACTGAGTAAGTGTGCCATCATGAATCGGCTCAGGATGCAGCAGATGAAACTCAATCTGATTCGTCGCCAGCGGCTGCTCCATATGTGAATTGAGCAAATCAAACTGCGCAGGGTTGTAATTCGACACCCCCGCAGCCCGAATCTT
>JBKJSI010000591.1:0-3736 GCA_046595915.1 Pirellulaceae bacterium | reverse complement strand
CTAATGTTTCGGCGTATACGGCGAGCAAGGGAGCGGTGCTGCTGCTGACCAAATCCTTGGCGGTGGAATGGGCTGAGCATGGGATTTTGGTCAATGCGGTTGGGCCCGGATACATCGAAACTCCGCTTACCAAACCGCTGACGGAAGATCCGACATTTACGGCTTGGGTCAAGGAGAGTTGCCCTTTGGGGCGATGGGGGCAGCCGAGTGATCTTGCCGGGCCGGTAGTATTTTTGGCGTCGGCGGCTTCGGATTTTGTGACGGGGCAGATTTTGTATGTGGATGGGGGATGGCTGTCGCGGTTGTGAGTTTTTTGCAGTGATATCGAGTTGATTGAGAATGCATGCCGTCGGCGGAGCGACGGCGCCACGATTTGAGGAGCATCGTTGATTACGAAAGCTGAGATCAAGAACGAGATTGCGCTGCCGCTACTCATTACCGGGGCGGCGGGCGTGGCTGGGTACAATGCGTACCAGCACTTTCAGGCGAAGTATCCGGGGCAGGTGTTTGCGACGCGGCGTGTCGATAATTGGCCGCTGCGCGGTGAAGGGATTTTGCCTTGCGATGTGGATGATCTACCGACTCTGACCCGCCTCTTTGATAAACATGAATTCAAAAGCGTTCTCAATGCCGAGGGAACTTGCAAGCTCAAGTCGTGTGAACTCGACCCGATCATGGCCGAGCGGATTAATGTGCTGAGCATTCGTAATTTGCTGACAGCGATGCCGAAGGAAGTGCGGCTCGTTCACCTTTCAATCGATTTGGTCTTCGGTGGCACGCGGGGCGGCGATCACGTCGAAGAGGATGAAACCGATCCGGTTACGATCTATGGAAAGACGATGGTCAGCGCCGAAGATGTCTTGCAGGCTGAGCGGCCTGATGCCTGTATCCTTCGGATTTCGCTGCCGATGGGCATTAGCTTCAACGGCCACGCTGGAGCGATCGACTGGATCGGCTCTCGCTTTCGCAAAAAAAAGCCCGCGACGCTCTATTACGATGAGGTTCGCACACCCACTTATACCGACTGCCTCAATGGCCTCTTCGAGAAACTCTTGGCAAGCGATGTGCGAGGTATTTTCCACGCTGGCGCCCCGAGAAAGCTGAGCCTGTTTGAAATCGCGCAAGTCGTGAATCGTGTTGGCGGTTTTGACCCGAAACACCTTCAAGGCTGCCCTCGCCACGAAGCTGGGCCGATCCCGCCCCGCGCGGGCGACGTATCGATGAATTCGGAGAAACTCGCGTCGATCTTGGGCGAATTGCCACTGGACGCCTGGCCCTATCGCGAAGAGTTCGTGCCGACGCATCGAGAGTGGCATTATGAGAGGGGCGGCTTTGAAGGTTCTCAAGAGTTTTTGGAGGAAGTGCTGTATCGAAACCCGCGTCGTCGAGGAATTCTTAACCACGGATAAACACTGATGCGCACGGATAAATGCAGATAAGGCAAGTTGGATGCGTGTTTGATATGCTGGTCGCCTCTCCTTCTTCTTGAGGCGTTGACATGACTGGCTACTTGGGAATCGTTCGCGTTGGTTTTGTTGGGCTGCTTGGATGCCTGATATTTTGCGGGACGATTCGCTCGCAGACGCTGGATGAGATTGTCGAGCCAAGGGTAGTGAGTGGCGAGAAGGCGGTTCCGTTGAGTGGGACTGCTAAGCTTGAAATGACGGGCGATCTTGCTTCGCAACTTGTTGAAGGCGTCGACAAGTTTTTGCTGCGAAAACTGGCTGAATCGCCGAAACACCGCGAGCAATATTGGAAGCGGGATTTTTCTTCGCCGGAGGCTTATGCGAAATCGGTGGAGCCAAATCGGGCGCGGCTAGCGAAGATGATTGGGCTTCGCGATGAGCGGACCAAGACGCCGCGGATTGAAGTGATTTCGCCAGTCGGTTCGACGGTGGAGTTTGCACAAAATGAACATGTTAAAGCTTACTCGATTCGCTGGCATCTCTTTGGACAAGTTCATGGCGAAGGGATTTTGCTGACGCCGCGTACCAAGGAAGTTGTCGGCCAGATCGTGGCCTTACCTCATTGTGAGCAATCTCCGGAAGAGATTGCGGGGCTGACGGAAAAGAACGACGGCGATGCTTGGGCGCTATGGCTTGCGCATCAGGGATTTGAGGTGGCGATTCCTTTCTTAATTGGGCGAGCGCCTTCGGCTCGAAGCGGCCGAGCGATCATGACCGATCGAGAATTTGTCAACCGCCCGTCATTTGAGCTCGGCCGCCATCCATTGGGCTACGACGTTGCGAAGGTACTCACACTCCTCGATGCTTGGCAGGCTCAGGGGCCGGTGACGAAATTCGGTGTGGCAGGCGAAGGGGAAGGTGGGTTTATCGCCCTGCTTGCCGGGGCGCTCGATCCGCGGATTGATGTGACGTATGTCAGTAGCTTTTTTGGCCCGCGAGAATCGGCTTGGAATGATCCGATTGATCGCAACCTGTTTGGTTTCCTGCAGGAATTTGGCTGTGCGGAAGTTGCAACTTTGATCGCGCCTAGAAAGCTCCTCGTGGATGGAAACGAGCTCAAGGTATCGCCGCACTCACAATTCGAATTGGGCCAAGGGGGAGCACCCTACTCGTTCGTCGCGCCAAAAAAGATGGAGGCAATGCGCGAATTCAGTCGAGCCGTGACTCTGATAAAGCCGCTTAAGATCGAGTTCGGCTACGCAGGCCCGCAGTCAATGCAATCGCTCTCACCAGATCCCGCAAAGGCGAGGGAAAAACAGCCTGAGGAACGACAAAGCCAAATGTGGAAGCACTTTGCCACGAGCTTGGGGGCTATGGCGGATGCATTTCTGAAATCGTCGCCGCTCGAAGTAAAGCGGGAATTGCGAGAAGCCAAAACTCGCAACGCTCGCCAAATGGATGAGCTTTTCGCGCACAACTCGACTTTGCTTACCGAGAGCGCCTTCACCCGCAAGGAGTTTTTTAAGTCACTAAATGTCGCTTCGCTCGACAATTTCAAACAAACGATCGAACCCTATCGAAAACACTTTGAAGAGGAAACGATTGGCAAATTCGATGATGTGATGTTGCCCCTCAATCCACGAACAAGGCTGGCTTATGAAACCGACAAATGGAAAGGTTATGAAGTCGTTCTTGATGTGTTCCCTGACGTGATCGCCTACGGGATTTTGATCGTGCCGAATGACCTTAAAGAGGGCGAAAAGCGCCCGGTGGTCGTTTGTCAGCACGGGCTCGAAGGACGGCCGCAGGATTTGATTGGAAAGAAGGGCTTCGATGCCTACAAGGCCTTCGCCGGACGATTGGCGGAGCGCGGATTTATCACTTTCGCCCCGCAGAATCTCTATATTTTTCAGGACCGCTTTCGCACTTTGCAGCGGAAGGCGAATCCGTTGGGTAAGACGCTTTTTTCGATTATCGTGCCGCAGCATCAGCAGATTGTGAAATGGCTTGGTGAGCAGAGTTTTGTCGATAAGGATCGGATTGCGTTTTATGGCCTATCTTATGGCGGCAAAAGCGCCATGCGAATTCCGCCGCTCGTTCCTGAGTATTGTCTCTCGATCTGTTCGGCGGATTTCAATGAGTGGGTCTGGAAAAACGCTTCAACGCGAAGTCCATACAGTTATGTTTGGACCAACGAATACGAGATCTTCGAATGGGCTCTTGGGAGTACCTTCAATTACGCCGAAATGGCGGCACTGATCGCGCCGCGGCCTTTTATGGTGGAGCGGGGGCACTTCGACGGCGTCGCGCCCGATGAAACCGTGGCCTAC
>JBKJSI010000558.1:0-3494 GCA_046595915.1 Pirellulaceae bacterium | reverse complement strand
ATGGCCAAAGATCCTGCCCTCCGATATGCCTCGATGAAAGAACTCATTGCCGCTCTCGATGCGATCAATAAGGGGGCCGATTCCACGTCACCCACGGCAGACACCGCGAGGGCGATCGGAACGAAAAAAGATCGCAACGAGCCGAGTAGCGACAATCAAAAGCTGGCCGACGTTTTTGCCGTCATTTCCGCAGAACGCAAAGCGACTGCGGCGGCGATGGAGCGGGCTGTTTCGAAGTTTCGGACGCCGACTTGGCTATTGCTTGCCATTGGGCTGACTCTTTTTGTTGGATTCGGAGCGCTGGGCGGGATTATTTTCTTCACGAGAAACGACAAGGTCGAAGTCACAATCAAATTGAGCGACGTTGATCTCTCCGACAAAAGTCTTAGCTTCTTTTTGGATGGCGAGCCGATCTCGGCAGAGCAACTGGCCAACCCCGTCGAGCTCAAACAAGGCGAACACGTCTTCGTCGCGAAACGCGGCAACTTAATCGTCAAGCGCTTTGAGTTGACGGTGCCCAAGGGACAGAATCCCGAACTCCAATACAAAGATACGACGCCTGACCCCAATGCACCTCGCATCGAACTCGTCGCAGAACTACAGACTCCCGCCGATGAGGCCGATTGCTGGATCAGCCCAGATGGACTCACGATCTACTTTCTTCGTGAAGGAACAGGTTTAACCCAACCTGGAGTCTATAGGGCGACACGAAGCAGCATTGACGCGCCATTTGGCGAGGAATTGTTTGTGGTCGATGCTCGACATGCAGTCTTGACCGAAGACCAAAAGATCATCATCGCCCTCAAGAGCGGGCAAGGGCCACAACCTTTTCTCCAAGGTATCCGCAGCAACCTCAATGCATCCTTTGACGATTTGACGCCCATGCCGCAATTCGATACCGATCAAAGTCTCAAATCCCCTTGGCTCTCAAGCGATGGGCTCACGCTGGTGTATCAGCGTCGCGAAAAAGCTCAGTCGCCCGCTTCCAGTGAAACTTCCAAAACGGAGTTTGCAATCTGTCGCCGCAATTCCGTCAGCGAAATTTGGTCGGCGCCCCAGCACATTGTGATTGAATCGAAAAAGCCGCTCGATTTCCTGGTATGGCCAATGTTAACCGAGGATGGAAAAACACTTTTTTTCGGTAATGGCGGAACCAGGTTTAATACCGAGATCCTGTACGCCACACGGAAGTCGACCGATAGACCATTTGCCAACGTGCAAGCAGTGGAATTCGACGGAAAGCCAGTCCATGGCCGATCACCCCGCTATGTGGCGGCGACGAATGAGCTCTTTTTCACTTGGGACCCAGGCAGCAAAGAGGCGCCGAAAGATCTTGGAATCTATGTGATCAAGAATTTCTTGCCAGGCGCAAAGCTCACCGAGGCTGAGCTCCTCGAACGCCTCCAAGGGCGCTGGATCGCCATCGAACAATCCCGCGGCGGCGCCAAGTTGACCGATCAGGAACTCAAGGCCGAAAACAAGGTCATGACGATCACGAATCGGCGGTTCTCGATCGAATACACGTACCAGCGTCCCGGCAACAGCGCGATAAGAGGTGCAGAACAGGGCACGATCACCCGCGTCGATCCGAGCGACTCGCCTGCAGAAATCGATATGGTGTTTGAGCGAGGCTCGGCTGCCCCGATCACATTTAAGGGAATCTTTGAACTCGATGGCGATCGTCTGGTTCACTGCTATCGCAAATGCACTTCCGTGCAGGCAGATTGCGATCGACCGGTGGATTACACAACGGTGAAGGGTAAGGCGATCTTTCATGCTGTCTATGAAAAGGCAGCTACCGACCAATCAGCGCCAGTCGTAATTTCCGATGGCTGGATCGACCTCTTCAACGGCAAAGATTTGTCAAACTGGCGGACTGCGGATGGCCGGCCAGCGGGCTGGAAGGTTCAAGATGGTTACCTGGAAGTAACACCGGTTGCTTTGCCAATAACGTCTCAGACGTTGTCGCAAAGGGACATCGTGACCGACAAGGACGTTCCTCTCGACTTTGAACTCCATTCGGAGTTCTGGTTGCCCAATCAGCCAGACAAAAAAGATCAAGCTCGAAGCAATAGCGGCATATATTTACTCGGCAGGTATGAAATTCAGATTTGTGATAGCTATCAAAATTGGATTGGTGATGCCAAACAGGCCTGCGGTGCGCTGTACAACCAAATTGGCGTAACGGAGCACGCCAATTTACCACCGCAAACTTGGCAAGCCTTTGATATTACGTTTCGAGCGCCGAGATTTGATGCGAGTCAAACGTTGACCGAGCCGGGCCGGCTTAGTGTTGTCTTAAACGGTAAGACCGTGATCAAGGACGCGATCGTTACTTCCAAGGAATCTCCTGGCGGCGCCAATAGGAACTATGGACAGCCAGGACCAATCCAACTACAGGCGCATGGCTCGGCGGTGCGATTTCGGAATTTGCGGATTCGACCTCTGAAGGAATCGGACGACCTGGCACGTTGGCAGGGCCAATGGCGCCTCGTCGCTTTAAGCGATCAGCGGGGTAACGCTTCCGCTGACAAAGTCGCGGAACTCAATCAAATCATGGTAATCGATGGTAACCGGCGATTCGTTGAACGGACAATCAATGGGAAAGTGCAGCCCTACAGCGGCACGTTCCGCATCAACCCAGCCGCGTCTCCCCACGAGTTCGATTTTGACTTTGACGGCGCCTCGGCGGCTGGTGGACAGTGTGGCCTGTACGAATTCGACGGTCCGCGGCTGAAACTCATCTATCGGAGCAGCAACACGGAAAAGCCGCAGAGAGCTCAATGGAGCGACAAGGGTCCGAATGTCTCTTGGTTCGAATACGAACGCAGCGACACAAAAACTGCGGCGAGCACGGCCCATGGCTGGACGGAACTTTTCAACGGCAAGGACCTCACTGGCTGGAAAGTGCATCTCAATGACGGCAAACAACCTCCGATACCTTGGGCCGTTGATGCAGAGCGTCAGGTCATCGTCGCCCATGCACTCGGCCAACCTGGCGGTGGACACAGCTGGCTAGAGACCGAAGAGAAGTTTGGCGACTTTGAGTTGTCCCTCGAATGGAGATTTCCACCCGGCGCGAGCATCGGCGTGAATGGCAGCGGAGTCGTCGTCCTCGCCAACGGCTTGAATAAGATCAACTTCGATCCGAAAGGCATCGAAATCGACTTTCGAAAGAGCCGAAGCGTGCAGGATCGCATGGGAACCGGTTGCTTGGTCAGTTACGACACTGCCATTGAGGGGCATCGGGGTTCGACTTCAGAAAGTGGAAATGGGCACATCGATACGATACGCGAGCCGACAGTTCATCTCGATGGACAATGGAATACCACCAACATCGTTTGCCAAAAGGGAAGTATCCAAGTGACCTTAAATGGTGTGTTGGTCAACAAGGCGATGGCGACACCCGTTACAGGCAGAGTCTGCTTAAGAAATCAGAATACCGACGTAGAGTTTCGAAAGATTGAGATTCGCGAACTCGATCAATCTCGCGC
>JBKJSI010000536.1:0-4189 GCA_046595915.1 Pirellulaceae bacterium | reverse complement strand
CGCCAATGCCGTCCAGCCACTGATTGCCGCTCGCCAGTCCGACATTCCCGAGGTGCGAGAGCTTGCGGCCCGAGCTTTATCGAAGATCCCCGGCGCCGAACTGCAGGTTTATTTGCTCAGGCCGCTCTTTGATCCGGCAACGAGGCCCCAAACGAAGAAACTCTTGGAAGCGGACTTCAAGGCCGCCAAGGTTTCGCTGCCATCCCGCGAAATGGCGTTGGAACGACTGCGAATTGAATGGGACCGCGCCTTGGATGCTTTGCGGCCCGGCGTAGTCGAACTCGATATGCCGACTTTTGAATGGACCTGGTCCTCCGCAACGAAAGAGCTCGTTTATCAATCGATGACCGAGGGCCAAGCCCGTCGCTGGAAGCTCGCCCAAGTCGCAAGCGACATGCTGACCATCGCCCCCCTTGATGTTGATACTCAGCGAATGGCAGCTGTGAGCTTTGCGGAAGCGGCTGCGGCCGACGCTCCAGGGTACGAGCTTTCGCAGAGCGAATCGTGGGCCGCGAAACTGTTAGCAGACTTGCCACTTGTCGCCATCGAACAGGGGCTCGCCGATGCGAGTCGTCGTCAACGGATTTACGCTCTTCTAGGCTTGCTACAGGTCATCGGCAAATCGGGCAACGAGAATCTCTTGGTCCCCACGGCGGGTGAGCAACGCATTGTGACGAAGCTGTTGGGACATGCTCATCCGCGTGTTCGAGCACAAGCCGTCGATACCGTCCTGAAGCTTGCTCCGACCGGGCTCTTTGCCGGCTCGAGTCAACTGATCGATGCGCTGCGAGGCTTCTCATTGCTTCGAGATCGTCCCTCGGTGGTTGTGCTCGATCCGATGCCATCTCGCGCAAAAAACTGCGTCATGCTGTTGCGCCAAGCTGGGTGGGAAGCGGAAGGTTTTCATAGCGAGCAGGATTTGACTCGTCGAGTGGCCACATTGCCCGAACCGCGAATTGTTTTGGTCAGTGAAGAAACAACGAACGTGGGAGAGGTGCTGCAACGGTTGCGCCGCGAGCCCCGCTTCGCAATGGCTCCTGTTGGTGTGATGGCGCTGGTAGACAATTTGCCCGGAGTAACCGTTCTCGACCAGGTCCAAGGCCGCATGCAAGCGACGGACCTTGGCGGGATGGGAGTGATGGCCGAGACGATGCTCCCCGTCGGGCTCCAAGATTTCATTGCAAATCCGAAAAAATCGAAGGATTGGCTCAATCTCGATCAAAAAACCCGAGTCGTGCCTTACGCGCTGAGTGAGCAAGTCCTGGCCAAGGTCATTCTTCAACTTTCTCACCTTCAGTCGGATGCCCCGCTAACGCCGGATGATCAACTGAATCTCGCGATTGAGTCGGTCCGGTCGATGGCATTTATCGCCGCCAGCCCCAACTTGGCAAAAATCTTCGATTTGGCCGGCCTCGAAACGGAAGCAATCGGCGCACTCAATAACGATCTTCTTGCGGCGGAAGTTGCGCCCGTGGTCGGCTTTCTGGGTAGCGCGAAGTGCCAAGAAGAGCTTTTGAACCTCGCCAATCAGGACCAGCGTGAGGTCAGTCAGCGGCAGGCCGCTGCGGACGCATTTCGTGTGGCGGTGGAAAAACGTGGCTTGTTGCTCACGCAGGGGGCCATCGCGAAGCAATATGACCGCTACAATCAGAGCCGCGACGCGGACCCGGCAATTCGAAAAGTACTCGGCTCGGTCCTGGACGCCATCGAAATTCCATGGAAGAAACGGCAAGCGGTTTCCGCTGCTGAACCACGCTAACGCACGATGCCGCCACCCAGCCATGCCGCCAACGACTCAGGCCCACCCATTTCGGGCATTATTGGCGCCTGTCCCGCGATGCAGAGGGTCTATCAGCTCACTCGCCGAGTCGCCAAAACCAAGGCCTCGGTCCTGCTATTGGGGGAAACGGGGACGGGCAAAGAACTCGTTGCCACGGCAGTTCACAAACTAAGCACCAGGTCGAGCGGGCCCTTTGTTAAAGTGAATTGCGGTGCGCTCAGCGAAAGCCTTTTGGAAAGCGAGCTTTTTGGCCACGTTCGCGGCTCTTTTACCGGCGCGGTGAATAATCGCACGGGCCGCTTCGAAGCCGCCCATTTGGGTTCGATCTTCCTGGACGAGATCAACTCCACTTCGCTTCATTTGCAGGTCAAACTGCTGAGAGTGCTTCAGGAACGTGAATTTGAGCGTGTGGGCGATACGCAGACCGTTCGCGTCGATACGCGAGTCATTGCGGCAAGCAACCGCGATTTGATGTCCGAAGTCGATGCGGAGCGGTTCCGCGAGGACTTGTATTGGCGGCTCAACGTGGTGCCGATCGACATTCCCGCATTGCGCCAACGTCGTGACGATATCCCGGCTCTCGTGGCGCACTTTTTGAATTACTACAGCGAAGCCAATGATCGATATGTCGTCCACATTCAAAAAGCGGCGATGGAGGCGTTACAAGATTATCACTGGCCGGGAAACGTTCGCGAATTGCAAAACTACGTCGAACGCGCGGTCGTGATGGCGGAGGGAGATGAGCTCACCAGTGAGTTACTTCCCGAAGTAGTACTAGGCAAAAAGCCCGCTCGTTCACTACCGGGCGCAAGATCCCTTGATCTCGAATCGCTCGCGCAGGAAGTCGTGCAAACCGGGATCGCCTCCTTTCCAGAGGAAGAAGAAAACTTGCATGAGAAGATCGTGAACAAAGTCGAGCGAGAACTGATCGTTCAGGTTTTGGAAGCGTGTCGCGGAGTGCAAACCAAAGCGGCAGTCCGCTTAGGAATTAACCGCAACACTTTGCACAAAAAACTTAAGGACTATGGACTGGAAGCGGAGTAAAGACTGCAAAACGGAATCGCTTTCGATCGAAATAAGGGATGAGTGTGCCCCCTTGACTTGACGTGTCTAGGGCAAGATTTGGGAATCTTGCACATCGCTATGGATTATTAAGAAAACGTAATCATTGCATTCAGGTCACGATACGATATAAGAGAACTCGGCGCGGCATGAATCATTTACGTTTTATGCTGTCCTTGGAGGTGTTGCGACTTCCGAAGATGGCAGCCACGACTGGAGCCTGATTTATGCCGATTGGAAGATTCCCGCGTCGCGGGACAGGGGGGCGTTCTGCGTTCACCCTGGTCGAACTGCTAGTAGTCATCGCCATTATTGGCGTCTTGGTGAGCCTCTTGCTCCCAGCTGTGCAAGCTGCGCGCGAAGCCGCGCGGCGAATGAGTTGCGGAAATAACTTGAAGCAACTTGGTCTCGCGATGCAGAATCATCACGATACTTACAAGCGATTCCCTTCAGCCCACAATGCACGAAAGTTCTACTTCCCCGAAACGGGATATGAGACCCCTGCCGGTGGCTATGTGGGCACGACTCCATTTCGCCCAACGAGCGGCGAATGGTGGAGCTGGATCTGGCAAACCGGTCCATTCTTTGAAGCGACCGTGATTACGGATCGCCAAAGTTTGACCAACAACCTCGGCGCTGGCAACGGCCCAGCCTGGGGTTGGTATGTCCAAGATCCTCAAACGACCTTGGCGCTGGTGGCTCCGGTTTCCAAGAACTTGACTTGCCCTTCCGATGTTCGCGGCGCCGCGAGCCTTGTTTCCCCGCCGTATGGGTCGTCTTGGCAAGTTGCGGCGTTGACATCCTATTTGGGTGTTTCGGGTCGTCATCAATACCTCGCCGGAACCGGCGCTGTTGGCTCCCAACTCAATACCGGACAAGACGGCATCATCTACTCGAACTCGAAGGTCACGTTCGGCGGGATTACCGATGGTTCCAGCAACACGCTGATCGTCGGCGAACGTCCACCGAATAACGACCTGTACTATGGCTGGGCTTGGTCCGGCTATGGTGACGACGGCACGGGGGTGGGTGACGTAGTTCTAGGCGTACATGAACGCCGAGCCACGGCTCCTGGCACCACCAACGGTGGTGCCTCACCATCCGGTGCCTACTACGACTATTTCCGCAAAGGATCGCCCAAGGATCCCGGCGATGACCATCGCACGCACTTCTGGAGCCTCCACCCAGGTGGTGGCCAGTGGGCGTTTGCGGACGGCAGCGTTCGCTTCCTTACTTATGGCGCCGATGCACCCCCCAACGCGGGTGCGGGATCGACCATTCCGACCGTTATTGAAGCAATGTCAACTCGAAGCCGTGGCGAAATTTTCAATAACCCATAGTTCGATT
>JBKJSI010000529.1:0-4364 GCA_046595915.1 Pirellulaceae bacterium | reverse complement strand
CACCTACGCAAGCTGAAATGCTAGGTTGCCAGAGCATTGGCAGACTCGAAATACACTGCATACGGGCCTGTAGCTCAGTCGGTTAGAGCAGGGGACTCATAATCCCTTGGTCGGGGGTTCGAGTCCCTCCAGGCCTAATTTAGTAGTTATTGATGAATATTACCGCTTTAGTCTATCGAGCGGTTCGCTCTGACTTGAGGTCGCTTGGCGGGTGTTTATTACTACCAATAGCCTGCGGAAATCTGGCAGTTCTGTTTTAATCGTGCGTTCCCGCACAGTCGATAATCCTTTGTTGGCATGACGGCTTGCCAGTTCGATCACCCCAGTTCTCTGCGCCGGTGCTAGCGTGCAAAAGAGTGTGTTTGAGATTGCATTTTGCGCCGCGGTATTGGCAATTGGATCACTTGGAGCATTCGCGCAATCGGGCGCCGTGGTTGCAGCTTCGCCTGAATTTGGCGCTATGAATGCGAGTGAACCTACGGATATTGAATTCGTTCCCGCTCCTTCTGCGTATGAAAGCCTGTTCGATAACCTCTCGTTCTTCGCGGGTCTTGATGGGGCCAAGCAGCCGCAGGATCTTGGCATCAATGCCAATCTCGGTCCGCGGGTGGCCTTTAACTGGGGGTTACCTTTATTGGAAGAGCAAGGTGTTGGGTTTCAGATTGGTGTTGGATATGTAGCGGCTCAAAATGCTGTCGCCGTTCTCGAAGCGATTGATGGAACGACAGGGCGAGATCAATTATTTGGCACGGTTGGCGCATTTCAGAAGCTTGATAATGGTTTCAATTGGTCGGTCGCTTGGGATTTGCTCAATCAAAATTACTATGATGACTTCTTCTTGTCACAAGTGCGTGGGCGGTTAAGTTGGCAATGGGATGATGACAATGAGCTTGGCGTTTGGACGGCGCTGCATACGCAAGATGATGCGGGATTCGCAGGGGCGACCGCCGTTCAGGCTAGAAGTTTGAACCAAGTGAATGCGTTTTGGCGTCACCGATTTGAGACGGGCGCACAGACAAGCGTTTGGGTCGGCGCGGCAGAATCGCATTCGCAGGTCGTGTATGTGTTTCCGGGAAATGGTACGAGTGGGATGTCGCCGGTCATCGGTGCGGCGATTAACGTTCCGCTCAATGATTGGCTATCAATTTATGGCGAATCAAATCTTATCCTGCCCGGCAAATCTGGCACTGTCGATGCATTCTTAGGGCTGAGCTTTTATCCCGTAGGCTCGGCCAAGCAGAGCTGGAGCAATCGCTTTTCGCCACTGCTGCCCACGGCGGGGAGCCCGTCGTTCTCGGTCGACATGCGACGTCTTTAGAGCGTGCTGACGAGGCGATCGATTTCGTCCATTTGCGCGGTGACGCGTGATTCAAATGACGTGTGGTCGAGCCATTTTTCTAAGGCATTGACGCAATCGGGGCAGAGGCCTTGGCCGACATCTTTGCGCATGATTTCGAAGGCCTTTTCGCGGCTTAGGCCATCGCGATAAGGGCGGGCAGCGGTGAGCGCTTCGTAGACATCGGCGACCGCAAGAATACGGGCAACGAAGGGCATCGAGTCGCCGGGGATTCGACGATGGTACCCGCGACCATCGAGGCGCTCGTGGTGTGCGGCGGCCACGTGGGCGAGATTCGCAAAGGCGGGCATTCGCGCCAAGATTCGCAGTGAGTAGTCGGGGTGTTTTCGAATTTCGGTGAACTCGGCTTCGGTCGGCTTACCTGGTTTGTCGAGAATCAAATTCGACACGCCGAGTTTACCGATGTCGTGTAAAAGTCCCGCGCGTCGAATGTCGCGACATTCGTCAGCGTCAAAGCCGAGAACGCCGGCGATGCCGACGGCGATTTTGGCGACGCCGGTAGAGTGCTTGTAGGTCCAAGGTGACTTTGCGTCGACGACGCTGGCGAAGCCTTCGGCGATGCGGTCGAGGCGGTCGGCGTCGGCGACTGCGACGAGATCGCTTGGCTCGTAGTTCATCAATCGCTGTTGGGCGTTTTCCGATCCGAGCATCGACCAGAATTCATTGTCGCCGCGCGTTGCCCAGAGCGCTTCGACGAGTGTTGGGTCAAACCAGGTTCCGCTTCGCTCTTTGGCGACCGCGAAGGCGGCATTGATGCCCTTCATCGCGTAGAAGACTTCCATGGTCTGGGCGAGGTTGAGGATTCGCGAGAGGAGGGGGATTTCTTCTCCTTTTTGACGCGATGGTTGGCCGGAACCGTCCCACTGTTCATCGAGAGAGCGGATAGCGACCGCGGTGGCTTCAGGTAACTCGAAATGTCGGGAGATCTCGGCGCCGCGCTCGCAGCGGGTTTCGACTAGCTTCGCCGCGCCGCGCTCTCCCTCTTTCGCCATGGCGGCAAGGCGGAGGACTTTTTGAACCATGCCTGCGCCGGGGGCGACATTGCGGTAGGCAAACTGGAGTCGGGTGGTGATCTTGGCCCAGTTGACGGTTTTGATGTTGCGTTTGACCTGCTGATCATCGGCGCCAAAGAGCCACGCCATTTTGGCGGCGTTGCTGGAGCAGCCCAAATCTTTGAGCAAAAGAGCATAGAAGAGCGCGGAGCGATCGGCGGGGGACAGTTGGATCTGCTCGGCGATTCTCATACCGATGAGGGCGCTGCGTACGGCGTGTCCGGCGGGCTGACCTTCGGTTAAGTCGAGTGCGGCGGAGAGCGCCGCCATGATTTCGGAGAGTTTTAGAATCCCAGGCGCAACGAGTGGCGCACTGGGAGTTAACAATTCCCGCTCAAGCGTGATGGACATAGCTTGCGGCCGCTTTTGATCGTGGTATTCGGCGATGAATGTCGTATGTGAAGGATAGGTCATGGGCGCCAAGGTGCGCGAACGCGATCGGTGCGGCGGGATTGGCGGCACAATCGTTACCGGGCTCCTCTGCGGCATAACCCGCGTCTTAGTGGGGAACTTCCATTTCCGCGCATTGACAGCGACGAGCGCCGATCCAAAATACTGCCATGAAAGAAAGTCAAGCAAATCCAATCCCGCGAGGCGAAAAGCCAAATACTATTGAGGCCCGTTCACAGCAGTCGCTGAGTTGTTCCGCCGAACACCTCTATGATGCCTGGCTCGATCCGGAGAAGGTTCGCGAATGGATGGCGAACTCGCTCAAGAGCATTGGATTAGCCGGTGATATGCGGCGCGTCGAGACTGACCCGCGTGTGGGCGGCACGTTTTGCTTTTCCGATATGCGCAATGACGCCGAGGCGATTCACGTTGGCAGATATCTTGTGCTTGAACGACCACACACGATTGTGTTCACATGGATGGTCGGCAATTCGGTCGAGGAAGCCGAGAAGGAAGCGAATCCGTCTAAAGTCACGCTGTCGATTGAAGCCGCGGGAGGTGGTTGCTTCGCGACGATCGTTCACGAAATGGATGCGAAGTGGGCGGAATACGTTTCACGCACGGAAGCTAGTTGGAGTCGGATGCTGAAGGCAGTCGATGCGCTGTTGCAAGAGACAGTGTGACCAGCTGCGTAACTGGCAATCCCATCAATTTGCAGATGTAGGTCCACGGCTACTTACGAAAAGTGAGAAGAACATCACCATTGCTGCTGCGACGGCGACGACGCCGGGGAAGACAATGAGATAGGTGTAACACGCCCAAAGCACCCCTAGCATTCCGAGGAGGTTTACCATGACCAGTCCAAAGTGCAGGCCGCCGCGGTCGCGACAGGCAGATGCTGCGACGCAGTTGAGCAGGCCCACGGTAATCATGAGGATCGCGAAGAGGGCGTGGTAGCCATCGTGCAACTCAGCCAGAGTCCGTGTCGTGTTCATCGGTAGATTGATCGGCTTGTCAGCGACGACTTCGATGGCGGCTTTCATTTGGGCGTCGACGTTGTTGGGATCGCGAGAGGAAACAAAGCTTGCCAAATAGGTTCCGCCGATCAGAATTTGTAAAAGCGCCGCGCCGAAGATGAAAATCGTCTTGATCACTCGGGTTCTCTCAAAATGGAGGCAGGGCATTGCGACGACTGGGCGCCGATATCAGGCCACGCGCCGCATGCCGTCTGCTTGGCAAATAGCGTAATATGCTGACATGTACCTTGGCTACAACACCAACGGCTTGGCCCATCATCGGTTCAAGGATGCGCTGCGACTGATCGCGGAACTGCATTATCGCGGCGTGGCGATTACTATCGACCATGGCGTTTTATCGCCCAAGAGCAACAACCTTTCGGCGGAGATTGATCAAGCTTCGCATTGGTTGCGTGAAAATGGCCTGCGGTGCGTGATTGAGACCGGCGCACGTTTTTTGCTCGACTTCCGCAAGAAGCACCATCCGACGCTCGTGTCGGCTACTCCTGCGGATCGCCGTTGTCGGTTCGAATTTTTGAAGAACGCCAT
>JBKJSI010000527.1:0-6458 GCA_046595915.1 Pirellulaceae bacterium | reverse complement strand
GCCTTTTGAGCCAAGAAAAAGTCGAATGCGATCGCGGAGCTTCGGGGGAGGCGGTCGGGGACGTCGCTGAGGTCATGCGGCAGCGCCTTCCTTAGCGAGCTTTTCACTCTCCAGCATTTGGCCAAACATTTCGAAGAGGGTCGAACAGCCGGTTTCCGTTTGCAACTGAGCAAGGCTTCCCAAATGGAGCAGCTTTCCCTTGTTGATCAATCCAAAGCGATCGCAGAGCCGCTGAGCGTCATCGAGGCTATGGGTGCTGATGATCACCGATTTGCCCCGCTCGCGCAGAACGCGGATGTATTGAAAAATCGCCATACACCCGACGACGTCGAGCCCGAGCGTCGGTTCATCGAGAAACATGATTGGCGGATCATGTACGAGCGCCCGCGCGAGAATGACTCTCTGCCGCTGGCCCGCGCTCAATAAGGCGCAGCGACGATCGAGAAATGAACCAAGGTCAAAGACTTCGGTCAAATGGGTGATCGATCTACGGGCGGCCATCGGCGGAACGCCGTAAATATCCGCGAAGAATTCGAGCAATTCGCGCGGGGTTAGCCACTGATAGAGCCCCGCGTTGGCTGAAACGAGCCCGATGCGCGCTTTGACCGAATCGACCTGGTCGAGCGTTCGAAAGCCATCGATTTCGGCATAGCCACTGGTCGGCTGCACGAGGCCTAAGATCATTCGCAGGGTCGTGGTTTTGCCTGCACCGTTGGGGCCGAGGAGGCCGAAGACTTCGCCTGGCTCGACTCGAAACGAAACTCGATCGACCGCGAGAACATCTCCCGTCGGCCCAGAAAACCGTTTTACCAGTTCATTCGCCTCAATCATGGGCTAGGTTGTACCACGCTGCTGGGGCAATTACCAAGCAGCGCGTTGTGTTGGCGAGGAGCGTGCTACAGCGTGCGGTCGTACATGCGATACGTTTTGTCCAGTAAAGCGCCGCCGCGTTCGAGCGTGCCGCGCGATGGGCGATTGGACTCCATCACATAGGAGAATTCCGCTTCGGTAATTCCCCGCTTCAAAATATCGGGGAACATTCTCGACAGCAGTACGATGCCGAGGCCCCATTTCTGCATCTCGGTGCTGACATAGGCTCCAATGATCCGCACTTTTTTGATGGAGCGCTTTCCGAAGAGCAGATAAAAGATTCCAAAGGGAAAGAGTTTGCCGTGGATTTTTTTGATGATCGGGTTGTAGTCGAGCATGGCAAAGCAGATCGCGACTGCTTTGCCATCGATCTCGATCACGGTGGTGAGTTCAGGAATGATAAGGAGTTTCAGCGAAGAGGCGACGGCATCCGCCTCGCTATCGCTCATCGGCACCGAACCCCAGACCGATTTCAAGCCTTCATTGTAGAGTTTTACGAACGTATCGAGGTCTGGCTTGATGTTCCTGGTATTGACCGGCCGAACGACCATATTCGGAAACCGTCGATGCGCTTCGTCGACCGCCAGTTTGAGTTTGGGGTTCATCGTCGCCATCATTGACTTTTCGCAGTAGAAGGCCAGCAGATCTTGAGCCTTCACAAAACCCTGCGACTCGATCAGTTTCGCGTAGTAAGGCTTGTTGTAAGGCATCATGAACGTTGGCGGCTTATCAAACGCATCGATCAGACAGCCAGCGAATTGCTGATTGAGCGAGGGGCTGTTTGGTCCACGGACGCAGTCCATGCCCTTGGCTCGCATCCAGTCAAAGGCCGCCTTAAATAACTCCGCCGCGACCGTTTCATCATCAATGCATTCAAAGAACCCAAACATTCCCCTCTTTTCGGAGTGGGTCTTGTTGTGGAGGTGATCGATAATGGCGGCGATGCGGCCTACGACCTGGCCATCGCGAGTCGCCAAGAAGGTCTGGATTTCCGCATTGTCATAGAAGGGGTGATGGGTGAAGTTGAGCAACTCGCGCTCGAAACTCTTCAACATCGGCACCCACTGCGGCGTGTCAGCATAAAGCTTCGCCGTAAAGGCGCAAAAAGCATTTCGATCTGATTTTGTCGCTACGGGAAAGACCTTAAGCATCATTCCACTTGCATCGAGTTAGACATGGGGCGCTGCCAGGTAAGGGCACTAGGGTACCTATTTTTGCGGGGGAGAGTAAGTCGCGTTCATTCGTAATGTTGAGCGCTGGGGTGGATAGGGCAAGTTGTCGCTGGCGCTTGCCGATCTTAGCAAACCCTCACCAGGCCCCCCGCTCGAGCTATTTTGTGCGCCAGCGTCCATGATCGAATCCCGCCGCGGGATCCAAAGGCTCAGTCGATGCAGCTTGAATGGGTGTTGGACGCAATTCTTCATGTCCAATCTGATCGGCGAGCACTGTTAGGGCCAGTACTTCGGCTTTCTGTTCTGATTTGATGGTTAGGTCTACGAATGCACTTCCCTTTTCTGGAAAGATGGTGCTAGGCGAGTGGCGGCTGGACCATCTTGGTCATAAGTCGTTTCCGGCATTGATCGAGTTTCTTCGTTGCATTACCTGATCTACAAATCGAACCGCCGGTTTTTCGCAGACTGGAATCAGTCTTTGCTCGATGATGGACATGATGCATCTGCCTAAGGCTTCGAGGTAGTCGTCGACGAAGGGAAGAAGCTTCAGGATTTCAAAATTTCGATCCTGCGTGGCCGCGGCTTTGCATTCGTTAATGATGGCGACTATTCGTGGGAGTTGTTCGATGGCGCCGCGGTCCTCGTCTCGCAGACTCTCCGGCGGCGCGGTCTCCGTCCAGCCTCTGTAGTCGGGGTCGAAGCAAATGAATCCGTAGATGAGCCCCGAAAACGTGTACTTTCGTTGCTCGGTCATCGAGAACCATTCTTGCTCCAAGGGAGTTTGGTTCGGCCATGCAATTTCGCGACCGGCGCAGTTTTTTCGGCATCGTGCGTGGCGAAGGAGCATTTCCTTTGCGGGATGATTGGCGCTGAATTCTCGCCGAATACGGCGTTCGGCTAGTCCGAATTCGCGCGACGAATTGTTTCCCATAGGTCAGGGAGAGCGTTTTGGTTCGACTGGGGTGTTTTAGGACGTTAGCTTTTCTCTCGGAATCGCAGTCGCGCAGCGACGGCGCTACGTTAGCCGGCCGTTTCGACGGTTACGGCGATCACGATTGGGGCCGAGTCGTCTCCTCCGTCTACGAATTCGATTTCGGCGATGACGCCTGGTTTTTTGGGGGTGATGCTTAGCATGCGCATTTGTTTGCCTTGTCGGAATGAGAAGGCGAATTGGGATTCGGGGACGTCTACCTTGCGGATGTAGTCGGCGATGTGAACTCCGTTTAGTAGTTCGTGGTCTTCGGTGGAGCCGTCGGCGTATTTTAGTCTTACGATGAGTGACACGCTCTTGTCACTGCTGTAGGGGTAGCTCCAGCCGCCTACTCCGCCCAAGAGGTGGAGCTTTTTGGCGGCGCAGTTGACGACGGCGCTCGTCGACTTGGGCATCGTGCCGGCGAAGGTTCCTGTCGGGCCCTTAAGCATGATGAAGTTGGGGGAGCGGTCGCCGTTAGGGTCCACCAATAGGAAAGGGATTTCGCCGACTTGCTTGGGGCCCCAATCTTCGAGGGTCATCGATTGCGAGCGGTCGTTGGGGTCGAAGAACATGCCTTTGGTGCTGACGACCGTGGCCGCTTTGCGGAGGTCGACGGGGACGTATTTGCCCTTGAGCGTGAGGAATTCTAAGAGGTCGCCGATTTCCTGCGGCTTCACTTGCTTTTCGAAGCCTTCGGGCATGAGCGACTTTACTCCTGCGGTGAGCTCTTCGACGTCGGAACGCTGGATGGCGTTTTTCTTGCCTTCTGTGTCGATGATTTCAATCGAGGTGCGCGTTTCGGCGGCGAGCATTCCGTTGAGGACGCGGCCGTCGGTGAGGAGGACGGTGTAGGTGCGGAAGTTGCCCTCGACACTGCGGCTGGGGTCGAGGATATGCGTGAGGAGTTCGAGCTTAGGATGGACGGCCATGCCGGTGAGGTCGGGGCCGATTTTGACGCCTTCGCCGCGCAGCTGATGGCACTTGGCGCAGTTTTTGGTGAAGACGGCTTTGCCATTGGTGGCGTCGCCTGTCTTATCAACGACAAACTTGAGTTCTTCGAGGACCTTTACTCGGTCGGCATTCGGCAGGCCGCCGCCCATGGCGAGGAGTTTTTTGGCGCGGTCGCGGATCGCCATGTCGGGGTGATTGGCGAGGACTTGTTTTTGGTCGAGGGCGAGGTCGTCTAAGCGGGCTGCGCCCGATTCGACGCCGGTGAGGAGTGCGGCTGTCAGGTTTTCGCGAGAGAGGAGGATGCGGAGGGCGGTGCGTTTGGTTTCGGGCGTGAGCACGGCCATTTTGGCTAGGAGGCGTGCGCCGACGTCTTCGACGCTGCTGTTGCCGCAGGCTTCGAGGATTCCGGCAGCGATTGCGCCGCCGGTTTGGGGCGAGATTTTGGCGAGGAGGGCGTCTAGCACCTCGCTGTCACTCGGTTTGAAGTCGATGATCTCCTTGGCTGCGGCGACGCGGGCGGCTTCGGACTTGCCGTCGTCGTCGAGCGTCTTCATGAGAGCCTGGACGATTTCGGCGGTGTATTTTTCGAAGGCTTTGCTGCCCCAGAGGGAGGCGAGGCGGACGGCCTGGCTTTTTGCGCCGGTGGGGAGACGTTCGAGGTTGTCGATGAGCGTTTTTTCGGTTTCGGCGGAGATGGCGACGCGGTGTCCGCTGGGCCAGCCTTTGCCGAGGCCGGTGAAGAAGGCGTCGACGGTGGCGGCGTCGGCTTTGACGATCTGGCCGAGGACTTTGTTGACTTGCTCGGCAGTGGGCTTGCCGCGGGCGAAGTGTTCGGCGACGGTTTCGATTAGTTTTGCGGCACGGGGGGCTGGCGCTGCGGGTTTGGCGGCGCTATCTTGGACTAGCGCGGGGAGGAATTCTTCAGCGTGGACCGCGGCGGCCACGGTGAGGCCGTCGGCGAGCCATTTGTCTTTAAATACCGAACCTTCAGCCGTTAAACGAGCGGCCTCTTTGCCGGCCAGTTCGTTGGGGTCTTGATCGGCGAGCGCCAGCAGCGCCGCGAGTTGCACCTGAGCATCGCGATCTTCAATTGTTTCTCCTACCGAGATTCGCAGAGCGCTCGTTTCGCTTTTCGGCAAGGCCAAAAGCGCGTTGCGGCGAACTCCCGCTGAAGGGTGGGAAATGGCGATTTGGACTTCCGAGAGGACGTTGGCGTGATCATCGCTTACGAGCCCAAGGCCATGCAGCGTCCAGAGTGCATGAATTGCGCCAACGTTGAGACCGACTTCATCGACCGATTGATCCTTGATCAGCGCGAGCAGTGCGGGCACTACATCGACTTTGCCGCGCTCGAGGAGCAGGCGCTGTGCATGCTTGCGCCAAAGCTGCGTCGGATGCTTGAGCGTCTCGACGAGCTTCTCTGGTGAAGCGTCTTTCAAAGTAAACGGCTTCGCGGGTTCGCCATAAGCAATGCGATAAACGCGCCCGTGGCGTTTGTCTCGAAGGTCGGATTCGTAGGCGTTGCCCTTGCCGTTTTGGAAGCCGGCGGGGACGGGATTGTGTTGGATGATGTAGTTGTACCAATCGAGCACCCAGACATTTCCGTCGGGGCCGACTTCCGCCATGATCGGGGCGGACCATTCGTCGTCGCTGGCCGTGAGGTTGAAGCTGTTTTGTGAGGTGAAATCGGCGCCGTTACGACGGAGGGTGAAGGCGCCGACGAGATGGCCGGTGGGTTCGCACACGAAGGCGGTGCGGTTCCAATATTCCTTGGGATATTGGCGGGCGGTGTAGACGGCGTGGCCTGCGCCTGCGGTGTAACCGCCGAACTGATCGACCTGGCGGACGTTTTCGGTGATGGGATTAAAAAGGTGGGTGTCGGAGATCATTTTCAGAACTTCGGGCGCCCAGCCGCGGACTTTTTCGTAATAGCGGTTGGCGATTGGCATGTAGACGCTGGGGTTGTGATTGGCGGTGGAGCCGAGAACGAGGCCTTCTTCGGTGAGGCCGAGGCCCCAGGTGTTGTTGTCGGTGCTGCGGACAAATTCAAGATCGCTGCCATCGGGCCGGAAGCGGAAGAAGCCTTGGCGGAAACGCTGGCCGGGCTTGCCTTTGTTGGGGCCGGTTTGCGGCGTCGGGCGCGAGTCGTTGTAACCCTGCATCGCCCAGATCCAGTTATCGAGGCCATATTGAAAATTGCTGACGCCGCCGTGGGTGTCGCCGAGGGCCCAGCCGGTAAAGAGAACGGTGCGCTCGTCGGCGACGTCATCGCCGGTGGTGTCTTTGAGATAGATCGTGGTGATGCCGTCTTGGACGATGACGCCGCCTTTGTGGAAGGCCATCGAGGTAGGGATGCTGAGCTTTTCGGCAAAGATGGTGAACTTGTCTGCTTTGCCATCGTTATCGGTGTCTTCGCAGATGCGGATGCGGTCGCGGCCTTGGCCCTGCGGTTGGAGCTCATTGGGATAGTCCATCGTTTCGCAGACCCAGAG
>JBKJSI010000411.1:0-6119 GCA_046595915.1 Pirellulaceae bacterium | reverse complement strand
GGCGACTTCGCCGATCGCCTGCAGTCAAATTAAGCTCAGCGTCGTCCGTGTCGGACGTGCAGTTGTTTTGCAAGGAACGAGTGGATTTGGAGCTGCAGGCGATGGGCGAAGTCGCCTATTACGCTTCACTTCAAAAGCACTATCAGCCCGTTCGAATGCTTGGCTGGCTGGTGGTCGTACTGGTTGCTGGCGCGGGCGTTTTCGCCGGTCTCAATACGATGTACGGCGCAGTGGTTGGAAGGGTGCGAGAGTTTTCTACTTTGCAGGCTGTGGGATTTCGACGGCGCTCCATTGCGATCAGTTTGATTCAAGAAGCGACTCTCATGTCGATGACCGCAACTCTACTTGCCTCAGCGCTTGCGATATTCCTAGTCAACGGCACAGCAGTTCGGTTCACGATGGGGGCCTTTGCGCTTCGCGTCGATAGTTTTGCGATCTTGGCAGGCTGTGTGACGGGCATGTCGCTCGGCTTGTTGGGAGCAATTCCACCAGCATGGAAAGCGATGCGTTATGCCATCGCTGAAGGACTCAAGGCAATTTGATTTTCTGTTTCCTGTTTTGTTTGAAAGGACGGCTCGATGTCACGTTTGCAGAAACTTTTTTCTGGCATGTTGCTCACTCTGCCGCTACTGGCTGCAGGTTGCGCCACAGAGGTTTCGAAGCCGCCGGTGGCCACAGCTTCAGCCGAAGGCAAGGCCTACTTGCTGGCCTCCGAACCAGCCGCCGCAAAAGGGGTGAAAGAAACCCGTGTCGATGCGAAGGACGCGGATGAAATTACCATCGTCGGAAGAATTGGCGGCGATGCGAATCCCTGGGTTGAAGACCAAGCTGCGTTCATGCTGGTGGATACATCGCTGACTCCATGTGCTGACTCTGAAGGATGTCCGACGCCTTGGGATTATTGCTGTCAGACAGACGAACTTCCTGCCTGCAAGGCAATGGTGAAGGTTGTGGATTCAGACGGAAAAATGGTCGCTAAGGACGCCCGAAAGCTACTCGGCGTAAAAGAACTCCAAACGGTAGTGGTGCATGGCAAGGCGAAGCGAGATGAGGCCGGTAACCTCACCGTTCTTGCGGATGGAATTTTTGTCCGCAACTAAGTCTTTCCTTTAAGTGAGCCGCACATGAGCGCTCAAGTCGATTTACGCCAACTCGCCGTCGAGAGGCCCTCTAGTCGCGCGCCCATTTCGGCTCGAAAGCGGATATGGCTAACGCGATGGGTGGCGCCGCTCTCGATTGTGGTTGCGTTCGCGGGCATCGTCACTTGGACTGCCCGCGATCAATGGTTGCCAGCAAAACCCGTTACCGTTATTCCAGTAATTTTGGCGACCGCCGGGGTTCGGGAAGAGGGTACGCCGCTGTTTAACGCCGCTGGCTGGATCGAACCTCGGCCTACGGCGGTGATCTGTTCGGCATTAGTCGAAGGAGTAGTCGAAGAACTTCTTGTCATTGAGGGGCAGGAAGTGGATATCCGTGAGCCGGTCGCGAAAATGGTCGACGCTGAGGCTCGCCTGGGCTTACGCGAGGCGGAGTCAACTCTCCAACTTCGGGAAGCCGAGCGTGATGTGGCTCAAGCCACCGTGGTTGCCGCCCGCAAAAATGTTGAACAGCCAGTTCACTTGGAAGCCGCATTAGCAGAAGCGGAAGCCTCACTCGCAACGCTGGAAACGGAAATTCAGAACTTGCCCTTCGTCGCAAAGTCGGCGGAAGCACGACTCAACCTGGCCCGACAGGATTTGCAAGGCAAAAAGGCGGTCGAAGAAGCAATCGCGGGCCGCCTCATACAAAAGGCGCAAAGTGAGTTCGATGCAGCAGCAGCCCTGCTCGCGGAATTGCAACAACGCGGCCCGAACTTGGTGCGACAGAAAGAAGCTTGGCAGCGAAAATGCACTGCGCTGCAAACCAAATTGAAATTGAAAACAGACGAGATCCGCGCCCTGGATGAAGCGACTGCAAGGCTCGCCGCCGCAGAGTCTCAGATTAATCTCAGCCGTTTGTCGGTCGAAACTGCGAAGCTGAAACTGGAGCGAATGGTCATTCGTTCTCCGATCAAGGGTCGCGTGCTTGCCTTGAACGCTCAGCCCGGTAGACGGCTCATGGGCATAAACATTGCGTCGGAGCGGGATGCAAGTACAGTCGTGACGCTTTACGATCCTAAGCGATTGCAAGTTCGCGCCGATGTAAGGCTCGAAAATGTTGCTCAGGTTCAAGTAGGTCAGCCCGTGCAAGTCACGACGGCCGCTTCAAAGGAACCATTTGCCGGGCATGTGTTGGCGATGACCTCCCAAGCGGATGTTCAAAAGAACACTCTGCAAGTGAAAGTGTCGATCGACAATCCATTACTGGTGATTCGCCCGGAAATGCTGGCGGAAGTGACGTTTATCGCGCCACCTCGTCTGCAGAACACATCCAAGGCGGAAAAGGAAGCTCTGAGAATTCTTGTGCCCAAGGAGTTAGTCGAGAAGGGCGAAAGCCATTCACTGATCTGGATTGTGGATGCCAGCGGCGGCACAGCGAAACGGCAAGCGATTCAACTAGGCCGAGGGGGAACCGACCAGCTAGTCGAAGTAACAGAGGGTCTTTCCGCGCTCGACAAGCTGATCGTTAACGGAAGAGAAGGTCTCACCGATGGCGAACGTATTCGAGTTGCGGGTAACGATCGAAATATTGGCGTCGGCAATCAACTGAGTACTCCCGCAGCATCGGCTGACCCAAGTCCCTCAAACGATCCGTCGCGAAAGTAGGCGCTTCCCATGACTTTAGTACAAATTCGCAAGTTGACGAAACAATTTCGCAAAGGCGATGAGGTCATCACGCCCTTGCACGAAGTCAATCTGGATATCGAGCGAGGAGATTTCGTTTCGCTGATGGGCGCAAGCGGCAGCGGAAAGAGTACGCTCCTTAACGCAGTTGCCGGAATTGATCAACCAACTTCCGGCGAAATCGTGGTGGATGGAACCGATATCACGAAGCTCTCGCGTGGCAGACTGGCAGACTGGCGGGCGGCGAATATTGGCTACATCTTTCAGATGCACAATTTGATTCCCGTGCTCTCCGCGTACGAAAATATCGAGTTGCCTTTATTGCTACTGCCCATGTCCGGAGCAGAACGACGAAAGCGAGTAGACATCGCGCTCGATGCGGTCAATCTCAGGGATCGAGCTAACCACTACCCTCGCCAACTATCGGGCGGGCAGGAACAACGCGTCGGCATCGCTCGGGCCATAGTCGCCAATCCCACCATCATCGTGGCAGACGAACCCACAGGCGATCTCGACGCCGAAACGACCGATCAAATTCTTGATCTTGTTCAGAGACTCAATTCCGAACTTGGCATGACATTGCTTGTGGTCACCCATGATCCACGAGTTGCGGCCCTCGCGGGCCGACAAATTCGTTTGGAAAAAGGCAAATTGATTGAAAAGGGAAAAGAAGTCTCTGTTCTTAGCGGCGAGTTTCAAGAGCGGAGCGCTTAGAGCATGTTCAAGTTCTCGCCCTACGTTTTCAAAAGTCTCTGGCGGCATCGCAGCCGCACGTTGCTCACAGTGAGCGGCAGCGCCGTCGCGCTGCTCGTCTTCTGCTTCGTGGGTTCTGTGCAAAATGGCCTGTCTCAGTTGACGAAGGATCAGAAGGCCCTACGAACGCTGATCGTGTTTCAGGAAAATCGCTTCTGCCCGGCAAGTAGCAAGCTCCCAGAAGACTATGCTCGCACCGCCGCGAAGTTACCGGGTGTCAAAGAAGTAGTGCCGATTAAGGTCTTCACCAACAATTGTCGCGCCAGCCTCGATGTCGTCGTGTTCAACGGGATGGCTCCCGAACAATTACGGTCCTCGCGCGAATTGACGCTTCTGTCTGGCAATTGGAATGAATTTAATGGCCGGACCGACGCCGCCGTGGTGGGCCAAGCCGTCGCCCAGCGTCGAGGCATCAAGCCTGGGCAGCGATTTACGATTGGTGAGGTGTCGGTCAGCGTCGTCGGAATCTTTCGCAGCACCGTCGCGGCGGAGGACAGCTATATTTATACCCACTTAGATTTTTTGCAGCGGGCGCGTGGCAAGAACTCTGTGGGAACAGTCACGCAACTTGAGGTGCATTTGGATAGTAACGCTGATCCCGATGCGATGGCAGCTGAGATCGATTCGCAGTTTCGGAATGGACCAGTCGCAACTTCAACTCGGTCCAAAGGTGTGTTTCAGCGGGATACGCTTTCCGATTTGGCGGAACTCATCGGATTCGCTCATTGGCTCGGCTACGCCTGCGTGGGATTGGTGCTTGCGCTTGTCGCGACAACAACCGTCATGGCGGTTCAGGACCGTATAAAAGAGCATGCGGTTTTGCAAACCCTTGGGCTTCGACCGGGACGGATTTTCGGATTAGTGCTGGCTGAGAGTTTTTTGCAAAGCCTTGCCGGTGGACTACTCGGCATTGGCGGCGGGCTAGGAATTTTGGCTTGGGGCCGGTTTGCTGTCGGCGCCGAGGGAGTGACAATTGCCTTTAGACCGTCGGTTGATTTGGCAATCAGTGGAGCGATCGTGTCCGCAGTCGTAGGAATTCTGGCTGGTGTCGCGCCTGGAATTCAGGCCGCTCGCATGGAAATTGTACCTGCGCTAAGGCAGTCCTAAGATCTGAACGCGTCGGCGACTAGAGAGGACAGAGCGAAGATGAAAGGGCGCGAAAGCGGGATGCCGGAATCTCAATATTGGGATTCGTTCTTTGATCCACCATGCATCCTTACAAAGCTCGATTGCCAGAATTTACGCGGCAAAATTGTGGAATTTGGATGTGGCTATGGAACTTTTACCATTGCTGCTGCGTCGCGAACTTCGGATCGGATAATTACATTTGATATTGAACCGGAGATGGTCGCTCAAACTGCCCGTCGCTTGAACGAACTAGAAATTCCTAACTGCGATGTGAGCGTGCGGGATTTCGTCTCGGACGGCACTGGACTTGAAGATCAATGTGCCCAGTATGCGATGGTCTTCAATATTCTTCATATCGAAGACCCGATCGGCCTACTCACGGAAGCTGCGAGGGTATTGGTCCCGGGTGGAAAAATCGGAGTCATTCATTGGCGAAGTGACATTTCCACACCGCGCGGACCTTCTAAGGAAATTCGCCCACAGCCGGAGGCTTGTATTGCTTGGGCAAAGCGAGCGGGGCTAAGTGTTCTTGATTTCGGGAACTTAGTATGCTGCAAATGGCACTGGGGAATGGTGCTACGAAAGGGCAGCGGAGAGTAGCGATCTTACGATTGCCTTTTGAGCCTTGTCAGGCAACTTGACTGGGCTTACCTTTTTAACAAGCAGATTGAAGCAAAACTGGGGGTTTCGATCGCGACCGTCAAGGATCATCTCCACCACGTTTTGGAAAAGACGGGACTACCAAATCGGGCGGCGTTGGAGGTTGAACCACGGTATCCCTAGCTGGCAAATCAGTCGCTCATCCTACTTGGCTCGGCTACCCCTGCTATCCAACTTTGGTTGGATGCGATGGAATTATGACCACCGACTGGGCAATTCTGGGCTTTCTGAGACCGCGCGACTACTTTCCGCAACGGCGATCGTTTACTACCACACAAAGTCCGGGATGAGAGTCTCTCACTTAGAAGCCATCCGGCAAGTAACGCCGTGAAATTCGAGGATTTCACGCAGCGGCAGCATAACGGAAGATTGGTTTGCTCACTGGCGGCGCGAGGCGACGGAGCAGGAGATGGATCGCACTGACTCGAATCATCGATTCGCTTGAGTCGAGGCGGCGTTCGTAGTCTTTGCTCAATCGTCGTGAGCGGCCATGCCAGGCGTTGGTCCGTTCCACCACCCAACGGCGGTGCAACAACACAAACCCTTTGGCGCCGCACGGTCGCGACACAACTTCTAGTTGGATGCGCGGACAATATTGATTCATCCAGGCGTTCAACTGGTGATTGTGATATTTGCCATCAGTCCAGACTTTGGTGAGACGTGGACAGCGCTCGGGGGTGGCTTGCTGTATGAGTTGCGGCGCCGCCGCTGAGTCATCCACCGCAGCGCTGGTGACGAGCACCGCAATCAACAGACCCAGTGTATCCACCAAAAGATGCCGTTTTCTTCCCGTAAGTCTCTTCGCGCCGTCATATC
>JBKJSI010000331.1:0-2847 GCA_046595915.1 Pirellulaceae bacterium | reverse complement strand
TCCCGACGACAAGGACGACAAGGACGACAACGAGCCGTCCGGCGAAGAGTGAGCGTCAGCCCTCTTCGCCGTACTCGTACTCGTACTCGTTCTCGTTCTTGAATTCAGGGCCAAAGGCCCGAAATATTGTAGCCAGGGTCGGAGCAGTACTCTGCGTAGGCCCTGGTACACGGCCGCCACCAAAAACAAAGGGCTGAAGGCCCGAAATAACCCTGGGTTGCACGGAACGCGCTCGCCACCAACACCATTCCCAATTCAACTAAGAACAATCAAACTAGAATATCCGCTCACTAAAAGAACCCCATTCCCTTGGCGCCAATGCCAATGACCCGCGCGTCCAAATATTTCCTAATCGCCTTCTTCGTCGTAATCGCCGCCCTCGTGAGCGTCGGGATCATCTACCAGCGCCATCTCCGTTTTTTGCTGACCGACTATTCCACCGCAAAACCGCCGGCCGTACAAATCGCTTTCCCGGTCCCCGGAATTAAGCCGCTTAAAAACGCCCTAATTCTCGACGGTATCCAGCTTCCCTTTTCCGAAGCGGAGATCGCAAACCTGCAGACTTTTGACCGCAATCCTTCGATCATCGTGAAACTAACCAGCGGCGTCGACATCCTTCTCCACGTGCCGCTGAAGTACAGCTCCAAACTAGAAAATCTGCTCGAAGAAATGTCATGGGAGCTATCCTCGCGCAATAGCTTTCGTTGGACCATGACTTCCCAAGAAGTCGAGGATCTTCACGACCGCATCATGGCCAAGGAATCGGGCCTCGACGTCGCGCAAATCGGCCTCCGCAAGGAGAAAACCTGGAACGCACTGCTGCAGATCTTTCCCCGCCAAAAGCTAACGCAAATCGAATGGATAACGAGCGATGAAACACAGGGCGGCGTCATTCAATTCAATTTCAGCAAATCACCTTCACTAAGCAACGATCCCGCGAAGCAGTTAGAATTCAACACTCGATTTGAAATCATCTCAACGCCAAAAGGAACTTTCGAGGAAGAACTAAAGGCCTTGATCGAGCGAGTCCGAGCAAAAGACCCGGCGGCAGTGAAGGAATCGTCGACCGCAAAGTAACCGGTGAGTTGAAAGGAGTCACGAGGAAATGCGAATCCAATTCACCATGCTAGGCCTCCTCGTAGCCATGGCAATCTTCGCCGCCATCGCATGGAACTACTCGCCACGAACAAGCCGCGTCGTGATCGAAAAAACCGGCCGCATGCTAGACCTAGCGATTGTCGGCGAAGGCTATTTTGAATTACTCTCCCCAGACGGAGATGTGGTCTACAGCCGCAACGGGCGATTTGCCATCAATCGCGACGGACAACTTATTCACGAAAAGACATCGTTCCACTCTCAATCCGGAATATGCATTCCAGGTAACGCGAACGAAATCAGCCTGACCTCTAGCGGATTAGTTCAAACTTCCAATCGTGAAGAGTCAACGAAGTGGGCAGTTGGCCAACTCAATCTGAGTACTTTTCCAGTCGAGAAGAAACTCTGGCCACTTCCGGACGGATGTTACTCGAATTCCGACGCCTCCGGACAAGCCACCAGCAATATTCCGGGAACATTCGTCTCAGGTCACATCGCCCAAGGCTGGCTCGAGACCGAAACCCCACGTTGGACACTCCAAGACAGCCTGCCCGTACTCATGCTGATCATCTGCCTAGGAGCAGCCGCATTGCAAATCTGGTTGGCGTTCAATCGCAGAACAGAAATGAAATTGCCATAACGTCTCAACAAACCTTCGCTCAAAAGTGCAGCGCTGATGTCACAAACGTCCTCATGCCGAACCATCTCCGCACACCATGTTCTCCACTCGTACTCGAATTCAGGGCCAACGGCCCGAAATAGAGTAGCCAGGGTCGGAGCAGTACTCTGCGTAGGCCCTGGAACCTGGTTGCCAACCAACCCCAAGGGCTGAAGGCCCGAGATAATCAATGGATTGTGGGCAACGCCTGCGTTCTGTTTTGACAGAAAGCGAACCCAAACACGCCCAACAACGTTATTGAACGCGCGCCGGCAATCTCGAAGGACACTGAACAATGTTGGGCGAGAGAACTTCCAGTCAAACTTGCGCCTGGGAACTTCCCAAGGTCGACGAGCTTGACCCACGAATTAGTAATCCGCTGCTGAAACGACAGTTCTCGATGAAATCGCTGTTGATTGCCATGTGTCTGCTCGGGACGGGACTGGGCGTTGTCGCTCAAGCCGCCCGCTGGATCAAGACAGGAATGACGCCCGTCAAGTGGCAATCGATATCGGTCGCGACAGTCAATGCGTTGGCAACAGAAAAGCGTTGTGTGGTAGTGACTGGGTATGACGGGGGTTGGAGTAGCTTTGACGAATCGCTTCGTCAGATTGATATTTGGCGAACTCGACTGGCGCTGGATCGAAACGGATGCACTGCGTATGTGATCAATTCTAGTTCAGATCACGCAACACTTCAGGCATTGAAAAAGCGATTTCCAGCGCCAGGGTTGGGTGTCGCTGGAGACTTCAAAGTGTTGCTCATCGAGAATGGTGAACCGATAAAATGGTGTTCATCGCCAACATTTAGCGTCCCCTATGAGCTCGAGCGAATTTGCGAGGAAACGCGATTAAAAACGACCGCTCGTTAACTCGCTATGAACTCGTCTTCTTGACGGTCCAAACTGACACCAGTAGGGCATGCTCCCGCATGCCTTCCCCGAGCCACCCTAAACCCAACCCAACAATAAGACAGGTCGTGTGAACCTATGAAGAAAAGGGGAGGTCGAGCCTGGAACAGAGAGTGACTTTGGTTGCGTGGTCAAGAATCATGGATGTGTTGTCAAGCACGTTCCTGCCACAAAAGGATCACTC
>JBKJSI010000312.1:0-4280 GCA_046595915.1 Pirellulaceae bacterium | reverse complement strand
GATCCCGATGATCAAAAGCACCCTTCGTATCGCCTCCACCGAGAATAAGATGTCCCTGAGACGTTTGGCGGGCATAGAAATAAGGCCGCGCCGTTTCCCAGACCAGAAAACCGCCGGGCCACAAACTAGTCTCCGCCGCATTCTGCGCCGCGACGACGTAGGTCGAGTTGAGATCCCCTGGGGCGTTGATCAAAAGCTCCCGCGCCAAGTAGCCCGTGCAAAGCATCGCAGCCTTCGCTCGAATGGTCACGCCTTCACGACTCTTCAGCGTGATCTCGCCAGGCGACGTTTCCAACGAGGTGATTTCGGTTTTCGAAAAGTACCTCGCGCCTTGCGACTGGCCCGCGACGAGCAGGGCTTGAGTCAGTTGATAAGGATCGATCTCGGCGTCGCCCGTGGTGTGGACCGCCGCAGGCGCATGAAACCCCGACAGATCCTTAAGTTCGGAGGCTTGCAAATAGCTAACCTCAAACCCGAAATGGCGCCGACAATCATATTCCGTTCGCAGGTCCGCGAGGTCTTCTTCGGAACTGGCAAGGCAGAGAGTGTTTCTGCGAACGAATCCACAGGACGCGGGCGCGTCCGCGAGCAAGGCTTCGATCTCCTCGATGGCGCGCAGTCCACGTCGATAGGCGTACACGGCCTGCGCTTCACCAACTTTATTGATCAAGCGGTTGAGCGGAACATCGATTTCATATTGGAGCAGGCCCGTACTCGCCGCCGTGCTGCCGAGTCCAAGTTCCTCGCGGTCTAGCACCACAACCTCAACACCATTCCGAGCGAGATCGTGCGCGACGAGTGCGCCGGTAATGCCGCCCCCAATGATGGCGACTTCACACGCAATAGGTTCATCGAGTGCTGGAAAGGAGAGAGCCGGTGGGCCGATGCCTCGCCAAAGGGGAGTTCCCGTTCGGAGTTCCCTCGTTGACGTCGTCATAGCTGGCCCGCTTCTCGCGCTAGATGTTGTTTCTTTAGCTTGAGGTAGATCGAATGTTCGCGCGCGGCCACGTAGCGTTTGTAAAACTCGGCAGCTGCGGCGGCCTTTTGAGAATTCTTCTGAAGCGGTAACGCGTCGCCGGTTTTGCGATCATACTTGCGACCGCTCTGATGATTGGCGTAACGCCGGGCACGGGTCCAACCCATTTGCAAGAATTTGCGAGCCATGTCTGCGCCGGGAAAATCTTGGTCCTTGAGGTACGCCAGGAACATTCGATAAATAACGGCGGCAGATTTTTTGGCAACGCTAGGCGTTTTGAATCGCCAATGCGGCAGGATCTCGCTCTTATAGGGTTCGACGAGAAGGACGCCCTGCTCGCCTTTTCCGATGCGATAACGCTCGGGGTGGCGGCGAAAATCCGTTCGCGCGAAGTCGACTTGGTAGTCGAAGGGGACTCTCTTTTGTCGCTCTGTTGGCATCGAACAGTTGGCATTGAACGATAAGGGATGGAGAACGCTAACCGTTCGTTAATCGCTTTCGGCCCGCCAACAGGAGAACGATTCCTACTGCGATGGCGGCCAAGCCAGCGATGGGGTTAAAGACGATCGTGTGTGGCTTGGCAACATTCCACACGAAGAAGCCGAGCGGACCAACTGCATGCTCGGAGGAAAAGTAGGTGACGCTATGCACTGACAAAGCGAGAATGCCTAAAACGATGAGCACTAAACCAAGCATGAATGCGGGTTTCATGAGTTTACCCTCACATGGAATGGAGATTTGGGGCCATCCATGTGACTAAGCGATTCCTTTGTTACCGCCGCCTAGAGCCGACGGCGCGACCAATAGTAGCCGCCTCCGCCGCCGAACAGCAGGACTAAAACAACGATCAAGAGAATCAGCTCAGTAGTGCCCATGGTGTTGCCTCTTTGGTTTTTCAGTGCTGCAATTCATCGAGCGGTGCGCGGGGAGAAGGGGAGCATTGCGAAGCATCACGACCTTCAGTTCAAGTATGTTTGAGTGTGACGTCGGGCGAATACTTCCCCTACTTCCAGCGAACTGCTTGATTCCAGTGGTGAACAGCTACTGCAAGGATCGTGCCGAGAAGTTGCAAGCTAACGACGGCTACGAAAATGCTTGCAGAAAAAGCAATTCTGTACGGCGAGTGTCCAGAAAAGACCGACCGTCTCAAGAAGGGCATGGTCAGATTGTCCGGTTTCCGTGAAGTAAGGCTGACAGTTTGTGTAGCTAATTGCCTGGTTCCACGACGAAGACGGCTAAGTCAAGATAGTGAACATCTTGGCCATCTGGTGACAAAATCGTTACGACATTCAACCGTGTTCCACGTGGAACAAATCCGCAGGCGAGTTGCTTTTCACGATTCGGCCACCAACTGCCACCAACACCGAGAGGCAGCCACCTCGGCCACCAGCCACCAACTCCCATTACCAAAAGGCAACACAGCTTTCCCACAAGGAAAACCAACGGCAACCAGCCTCGAGCGCGGGAAAGCAGGGAAACCAACATCCAACTTCCGCGGCCGTAGAAAGCAGCATATGGCGCCCTGCGAAAAGTGCCAAAATCCCGCTACAATCTCGCCCCTGATCGCCAAATCACCATGAAATAGGCCGCCCGATGTCAAAACCGTTCTGGAAAGGCGTTTTCCCCGCCGTTACCACCCAGCTCAACAAAGACCAGTCCGTCGATCACGAAGGCACTGCCCGCCATATCGAGGCCCTCATCGCCAGCGGCGTGACCGGCGTCGTCATGTGCGGCTCCCTCGGCGAAAACCAACAGCTCGCGCCCGAAGAAAAACGAGCCGTCGTCAAACGCGCCATCGAAGTCTGCAAAGGCCGCGTCCACGTCCTCAGCGGCGTCGCCGAACCGAGCACCCAGCTCGCAATGGATTTCACCGCCGACGTCGCCGCGATGGGCGCAAGCGGAGTCATGCTCATGCCCGCCATGAACTACAAAGGTGACCCCCGCGAGTCCATGACGCACCTCCGAGCCGTCGCGAAGGCCGTGAAGCTGCCGATCATGATTTACAACAACCCGATCAGCTACGCCAATGACATCACGCCGCAGATGTTCGACGAGCTCTCGGACGTGAAGACCTTCGTCGCAATTAAGGAAAGCTCCGGCGACGTCCGCCGTATCACCGACCTCCGCAACACCGTCGGCGATCGCTACGCCCTCTTCACCGGCGTCGATGACCTCGTCCTCGAAGCCGCCATCCTCGGCATCGACGGCTGGGTCGCAGGCGCAGGCCTCGCCTTCCCTCGCGAAAACCAATACCTCTGGGAACTAACCCGCGCCGGTAAGTGGGACGAAGCCCGAGCAGTCTATCGTTGGTCGACGCCGCTCATGCATCTCGACACGCACATCAAATTCGTGCAGTACATCAAACTCGCCATCCAAGAATTCGGCCTCGGCGCCGAATGGGTCCGAGCCCCCCGCCTGACACTGACCGGTGCCGAACGCAAATCGGTCCTCGCCGTCATCGAAAAAGGCCTCAAAACCCGCCCCTCAATTCCAAAGAGCTGGAAGCCCGGCACTTGGATGTGAACACCAGGGCAGGCTCCCGCCTGCCTTCCTTAACCAGAGCTAAAGCAGAAGGCAGGCAGGAGCCTGCTGTACAAAACTCAACAGAAGGAGCGTAGCGTGCAGCGAGTGGATGTGATCGATTCCCACACCGGTGGAGAACCAACCCGCGTCGTCATCAGCGGCGGCCCCGAACTCAGCGGCGGAAGCGTCGCCGAACAGCTTCAGATCTTTCGCTCGCGGCATGAACGATTTCGCAAAGCGGTCGTCAATGAACCGCGCGGCAGCGATGTCCTCGTCGGCGCCCTCCTCACTCCGCCCGGCGATAGCTCTTGCGACTTCGGCGTGATCTTCTTTAACAACGTCGGCTACTTAGGCATGTGCGGCCACGGCACGATCGGCCTCATTGCGACGCTAGCCTATCTCGACCGCATCAAACCCGGCGTCTACCACATCGAAACGAGCGTGGGCATCGTCCGCGCGGAACTCTCGCCAGCAGGCGAAGTCGCAATCGACAACGTGCCGAGCTATCGCAAAGCCAAAGATGTTGCGATCGAAGTCCCCGGCATCGGTAAAGTCGTCGGCGATGTCGCTTGGGGCGGCAATTGGTTCTTTTTGATTTCCGAACATGGCCAGCGTCTAGAAACCAAAAAGATAGAAAGCCTCATCGACTACACCTGGCGAGTTCGCCAAGCGATCAACGCACAAGGCTACCCCGACGTCGATCACATCGAGCTCTTCAGCCCCTCGCAATCGAAGAAGACCCAGAGCCGCAACTTCGTTCTCTGCCCCGGAAAAGCCTACG
>JBKJSI010000291.1:0-6465 GCA_046595915.1 Pirellulaceae bacterium | reverse complement strand
TTGAAATTCGAGGTTTAGGGGCTTAAGTTAGTGCCATTCCAAATTGCATTCTTAATCTGGCAATTTCAGCCTATAACTTTTTGCCGAGAGAGATCGCCATGCGCACAAAAGTTCCGCCTAATCGCCTGCGTCCGCTTGGTAAAAGTGACGGAAAGTCGACGGAGGCTTTCGAAGCGGAATCGGCAGTAACGATGACTGCGACCATCATCGTGAAGTTCGGCTCTTCTGTGTTTTCCATTCCGATGCCCTCGTGCGACGCAAGAAGTGACACCCATTCCCGGAGGTTCCGGTGACCCGCTGGTTACTCGCCGTTTTTGCCGCAACTGCAACTTCAGGCGTCGCAGGCGCAGATCGGCCAAACATCGTGTGGATTGTCACCGAAGACATTTCTCCGAACCTCGGCTGCTACGGCGACAAGTGGCTGGCCGTCGTGCAGGGTTGAACGTTGATGCCTTATCTATTCTGGAATAGAGGCTTGCTGTATGAAGATCTTGACTGCTTCCACCATCATCGCTGTCTTGCCGCTTTCATTCGCGGGACGCAGCAAGTACAAGGGACTCGATGTTCTCAAGATGCTGTGAAGATCAATACCAAGGATATCGGGTCAGAAGATGAACTTCTCAAGCTGTAGAATCAAAAAAATGAAGACCGAGTTCTTTAACGGCCTGCTGATCAGGTAGAGATGCGGGCCGGGTTGTTCACAGAGCATCCTGGCCATTGTCAATTAGTTAATGGTCCATCATCTACTTCGGAACGAGAACACCATGCTGCAACGTCGCCAGTTTCTCACCTCCGTTTCGCTGGGTCTTGGTTCGCTGGCATTGTTGCCGACGAGTTATGGCTTTGAAGTGAAGCGGCCTGTAGCAGATATTGTGATTCTTGGAGCTGGAGTCGGTGGTGTTGCCGCAGCATTATCGGCATTGCGGCTGGGTAAACGGGTCATCATGACCGAAGAAACGGATTGGATTGGTGGACAGTACACCAGTCAGGCCGTGCCACCGGATGAAAATCGCTGGGTTGAAGAAACCTTTGGGTGCACGCGCACACATCGCCAGTTCCGTGCAGGCGTTCGCCAATATTACCGTGAACATTACCCGATGACCGATGCTGCCAGGAACAATCAGCGGTTGAATCCAGGCAATGGCTGGGTTTCACGCCTGTGTCATGAACCACGGGTTGCTCTGATGGTGATGGCGGCCATGCTGCAGCAATATCGGGCGAATGGCCAACTGCAGGTTATGCTGGAAACCATCCCTATCAGTGCAGATGTCCAGGGCGATGCTGTTCGCAGCGTGACCGTGCAGAGTACGAGAACGGACGACCAAACCACCATTCAGGCAAAAATCTTCATTGATGCAACGGACCTGGGAGAACTGTTCTCGCTGGCGAAAGTAGAGCATGTCACAGGAGCTGAAGCCAGGAGCGAAACAGAGGAACCCAGTGCCGAAGACGTGGCGATGCCGCAAGTCATGCAGGGCTTCACGTATTGCTTTGCCATTGATTACATGGCCGACGAAGAACATGTCATCGACAAACCGGCCGAGTATGAGTTCTGGAAGCAACATGTTCCCGAACAGCCAGGATTTAAGAAATATGGCGATTCGCTCCTGAACTGGCGGCTCAACGGAAAGATGTTCGGTTTCACGCCCAATCCTCTCCCGGATCACAGCTTAAAGACGCCTGAAGGTCCGAACTATTGGACCTATCGTCGACTGATCGACAGAAAGTTGTTCAAGGAAGGAGCGTTTGCCAGCGATATCAGCCTCATTAATTGGGGGCAGAACGATTTCTTTTTGGGGCCGATCATCGGAGTGAGCAATGAGGAGAGGAAGAAAAACCTCTACCTGGCCAAGCAACTCAGTTTGTCGCTGCTGTATTGGATGCAAACAGAAGCCCCGCGGCTTGATGGCAAGTTAGGGTATCCAGGCTTGCGTCTTCGCAAGGACATCGTTGGCACCAAGGATGGTATGGCCAAGTATCCCTATGTTCGAGAAGGTCGGCGACTTAAGGCGCAGACTCGTATTGTCATGCAGCATGTCAGCCCGGAATGGCGCAAGGGCAACCTCAAGGGAGATCTGGCGGAGCAGTCGGAGCCATATCCCGACAGCGTAGGCATTGGCCATTATCTCTACATGGATCTCCATGCTCGTACTGGTGGGAAAGACGGTAAGGAAGCCTCGTGCTATCCATTCCGCATCCCTGCGGGAGCACTGATTCCCCAACGAATGACCAATGTACTTGCCGGCAGCAAGAATCTGGGCACAACGCAAATGACCAATGGCTGCTATCGCTTACATACCGTTGAATGGGCGATTGGTGAAGCAGCCGGAGCGCTGGCTGCCCTCAGTGTCAGCAAAGGCGAACCACCCGAGCAGGTTCGCCAACGACACCTAGCCGACTTGCAGAAATCCCTGGCTGATCTTGGCTGCCCACTTGATTGGCCTGAGAAGGTACGAGGACAGTACCAATAGTGACGCAGATGATCATCATCGTCAGACTAGTGATCCTTCCGCCGGGCACCCGGCAGGATGGTGAGTGTACGTTGTGCCATTGCACAACGTACACTCACCTCAAGAGCACTACGGCTTGATGGATCCACGAAATGAGGCATGCTGTTTTCGCAATGCACTCAAAGTGACTGCACATGTGTCACAGAGGAGAATGAGTACATTTACCTGCGTGACCTATCCCGGCCTCGCGGCGACTAGTTTGCGCCAGATTTGATTGTCAAACTTGGACTGCGTTTCGCACGAGTCCTTGACTCGACGCATTTGTCGATGCGGGAGCAACTAAATAATGCGAACCTACACTGGCGAAAGCGCCAAGTAACAAGGCGGTCAGCACGAGCGGCGGATCGGGCGGATTTTCAAATCAAAGGTTTCTGGCCGCCACCGGGTTACCTTGGTAGTTCGGCTGCAGAATTAGGCGAAGCGTATGCGATCTATTTTTTCAGACTACTTGTTGCGGTGGTTCCAATCTATCTGCTTCGCGCTGATCGTCGCCCTCGGATACTTGTTAGCCGGTGCCGACGATTCAGCACCGGCTGCACCCACCGGAAAATCCAAGGAACCAGCTTTTCCTATGTATCTGGGTTCTTTCAAAGACCCTCTGACCGGTCACCTCGTGACCCGGGTGACGGGCGACAGGAACGCCCCAATCCCCAACACGGAGAATAAGTGGGAAGGGCGTACGCGATCCGTTTACAATCTCAAGCAGGTGTGGAGTGCGGACGAAAAACTGCTGTTCCTCGGCATTGGCGGACCGCTCGTGTTGGATGGCGAGACGTACGAAGTCCTGCACGCCTGGGGCCCTCCGGAATCGGCACGTGGCATCCAGTCGCGCCGGACGTGATGATTTATGTGAAGGATAACACCATCTGCGAGTGGAACGCGCGGAAGAACACGACGCGCGTCCTGGCCACCGTCGGAGGCTACTCCAGCTTCGTGCAGAGTTCGAGCGAGGACTGGGTATCGGCCGACGGCCGGTTGATCGGTGTCAGCGCGATACGCACCGCGGATGGCAAGGGTGTCGGCATCTTGATCGACTTAACAACCGGAAAGAAGGCGACCCCGGATTTCGTCTTTGCCAACCACGGTTTTGCCCGCAAGGAACCCGAGCACCAGGTCTGCCGGCCGTCCCTGTCCGGCAAGTATGTGGTCCTTCGCGCCCGCGGCGGTGACGGCGGAGAGAACTCCCGAGGCGAAGCATTCACGGTATTCGACTTGGAGGGTAAGAAGGTCGGTCGGCACTGGTCGCCGCCGCATACACCCGGCCACGGGGACTTGGCTCTGACGGCAAATGGCGACGACGTGATGGTCGGACGGTCGGACCACGGCTGGGCTGAGAAGCCCGACTACTTCGGCGCGGTGTCGTGGGACTTTGAGACATGGAAACTCCAGGCACTCGGGCCCGCAGGGGCGCATACTTCTGGACGCGCCGTCAAGCACCCCGGCTGGGCGTTCGCCGGCAATTTCGGCGAGGATAGTATCGTTTTCATCTTCCCGTTGGACGGTTCTGGCAAAGCCAAGGCGATCTGTCGAACCTGGCATCACCAACCCGTCAATTACTGGGCGCAAACCCAGCCGGCGCCGTCACCAACTGGCACGCGAGTGTTGTTTGCTACAAACTGGGGAATTGACCCTGACTCCGCGAAGAAGGGTGAATGCCATTCGTTCGTCGCCGATTTCCGCAAGAACTAACCGTAGAGAGACCAACGCATGCTGAACAAACGGTTGCAACGTAGACCGCGAGCTAGCGTTTTTGAAGTGGTAAATCACCCGCACGGTCCCGCTGAACCGAAGCGTTACGGCTGCCGCACTTGTCCCCGCTCCCACGCGAACCCCACCTTCTCCACACGGCTGCCCATCCTGTCCTTCCGGGTGAGGACCGGATGCCCCTTAAGCTAGATGATTGCTTGGCTGAAATAAGCATTACGTGAAATTACTTTTCGTCTTTTAATCGCCCTGGACGGAAACTAGATTATACGTGTTTGTGCGGAGTATTTCACGATGAATGAAGCCAACGCCTGCGGCTTTGCACGGCGAATGTCGCATACGAGCGTTGAAGCCACCACTTAGTTGAGCGGATCGCCAATTCAGCGCGCGGGTCCGTAACATCAAGCAAGTCGGCCATTCCACGTTCGATTCGACAAGTCCGCACTCAAGCCGCCTGCGAATACGATTTCAGCAGCCCACCCAACCCTGTTCAGCATTTGATTTCGCCGAGCTTAAGGAGATCGTCTTGAGGTAGCTCGGGTCGGCGGCTCATATTGGCTTTCACGGGAATTTGGTTATTGAGCGCCTGATGCGGCCTCGTTGCAAAAAGGTACAAAAAGTCGACAGGCTTTTAAAGACAAGGCATTTGCCGGAGTAATCGCGGGATCTCTCTTTGGCGAGATCGTGCTTGAAATGGGTTGCACACAGGGAGGTCGCCTTTCACTTCGACGGCACAGCCCAAATCCGGACCGACCCATCCTTGCTTCCCCCATCCAAGGACTTTCCGTCGGGGCTGAACGCGAGGACCAAGACCCGGTCGAGACTCGGCAGCGCAACGAGTTGCTTCCTCGTCTCCACGTCCCGCACTTGCACAACCTTTTCACTGCCGGCCGTCGCCAGAGACTTGCAGTCCGGGCCGAATACCACCCACCCGCCCGATCGCCGCCTTGAGCCCCTTCAGCGGCTCTGTGGAGTTGCCGGTTCCAACGTCCCACACCCGAACCGACGCCCCCGTATCGTCAATCAGCAGCCCGGCCGGCACGCTCCGGCTATCGGCCAGCGAAGGGTTCAGTTTAGGCGCCAGTTTCAAGTCAAGCCCAATCGCATGGATCTGTTGTTTATTCAACACTACTCCTTGTGTCGCGTAATCACCATGTCCCACTTCCATCCTTCGCTATCCACAAAAACTCCTTCGGCTTTCTGTTCCTTGGGAACCTTAAATAACCGAGCCCTGCCACTAATCTTTTGGTGCAGTTTCTCTTCACGGTTATTGACCTGGAAATCCGTAAATTCAACTTCGGTAGTTGGCTTTTGAGCGTTCTTAATCACTTCGCTTTTGCCGATCCTTCTGCTCCCGCCCTGCTCCTTGTCTTTTGGTCCGTCATGTTGATACAGCACCAATTTTTCAACGCGGTAAAACGCTGACATGGGAACCGCATCCTTTGCTTTTGGGCGTCTTTTATCCTGTGGCGTTAACTTGACTCGCCAAATTGCTCCATCGACGGCTCCCCAACCGTCGTCGGCCCTGCATCGATTGGAGCCGAAAAGCAAACATGCGGAAACAGCTAGTCCTATTATGATTCTAGCTGGCTTGGCGTTACTCGCTGTGAATTGCATTCTTAATCCTTGTATCTGTTAAATCTTTCAATCAACAACCGACGCTCTCGCATGGAACAACAGAACATATCAAACTTACCGCTTGTGTGCGCGTACGTACGTACGTAATTTTAAACTTGCTTCCCCGAACGCTAAAGGTAACGGGGGCGAGGCGAGGAGCTTGACTTCCGAACCGACCGCGCCGAACCCTCTCGTTCAGCGTTTTGTTCGGCGTGAATTCATGCTATTCCGTCGCCGAATGGTCAGCCAATCAGGAAATGTTGCTGCCGCAGTATTCCGTTCATTTGTGTCAGTCTGCGCGCGATTCCGGCCAGCCATCGGCTCATTGAATCCGCCACCATTTTGGGTGATCGGTCGCATTCTTTGTCACCGCAAATTCCAGGGCATTGAGGCGTTGGGCTTTGCAGCAAAAAAAATGCTGGTTGGTTTGTAGTAGAAGTAACGCGCCGATGAGTAGCTGGTTTTGATGCGACGAATGACAATTTGCGTTGACGCTCCTCGGATTGTGACGACTGTGGGAACACTTCTGAGCGTTTCTTGATCGTGGCTTTTTCGATCATGAAATGCTCAGAAGTGTTCCCACAGTCGTCACAATCCGAGGAGCGTCAACGCAAATTGTTATTCGGCGCATCAA
>JBKJSI010000248.1:0-5388 GCA_046595915.1 Pirellulaceae bacterium | reverse complement strand
CTAGGCCATCGTCCGATGTTATCATGGAGCTTAGTAGCTCAGCGCAGCCTCCCACAACCCCGTCAGAGCAAAACTTCATCTTGCCCGAGCGTGAACTAACTTCGAAAACCGCCGTCGTCACCGGCTCATCCCAAGGAATCGGCCGCGCCATCGCCCTCGAACTTGCTCGGGCTGGCGCAAATGTCCTGATCCATGCTGGCAAAAGGGTCGACCGCGCCCAAGCGGTTGCCAAGGAAGTCGAGGCTTTCGGCGTCGAGGCGGCCTGGATCGTCGCCGACCTCCGCGATCCAGCGGAGTGCGCAAGACTCGTCGAACGTGCCTACGCCTGGCGTAGTGGCCCCCATATTTGGGTCAATAACGCAGGCGCCGATGTCATCACGGGCGAAGCCCGTGACTGGACCTTTGAGCAAAAGCTCCAGCAACTTTGGCAAATCGACGTCGCGGCGACGATGCGGCTCTCGCGCGAGGTGGGCGAGTCGATGGTCAACTCTGCCCAGGCGCCAATGAACGACCACTCCGACTACACCCTCCTCAACATCGGCTGGGACCAAGCCCAACATGGCATGGGCGGCGACTCCGGCGAAATGTTCGCGGCCACCAAAGGCGCCGTCATGGCCTTCACCAAAAGCCTCGCGATCAGCCTCGCGCCACACGTCCGTGTCAATTGCCTCGCCCCCGGATGGATCAAAACCTCCTGGGGCGAAGCCGCGCCCGATTACTGGGCGCAGCGAGCCATCGGCGAATCGCTGCTTGGACGCTGGGGCGAGCCCGAAGACATCGCCCGCGTCGCCCGCTTCCTCTGCTCCCCCGCTGCTTCCTTCGTCAATGGCCAAATCGTTCCCATCAATGGCGGATTTCGCCATGGCCGATAATGAGAAGTCTAGTAAGGAGAAAGCCGCATCCCTCGCCGGCAAACATCTCCACTTCATCACCGGGCGCCTCGCCGAAAAATCACTCCGCGACACCGTCGAAAAACTCGCAGAGGCAAACCACTTCATCTACACCATCGACGTCCTGCCGATCACCGTCGCCGCGCTGATGACGCCCAACTGGATCGCCCGCCACACCAAAATTCCATTGCAAACCTCTCGCGTCATCATCCCCGGCCTCTGTAGCGGCGATGTCGTTCAGCTCGCCTCCCTCACTTCCGCCCCGATCGAGTTCGGTCCCGCCGATCTACGCGAACTCCCCGAATACCTCAGCGGCCAATCGCGCGATCTCACCGGCTACGGCGCCTACGACATCGAAATCCTCGCCGAGATCAACCACGCCCCTCGTCTCGCCGCCGCCGAAATCGATCGCCTGGCAACGCACTATCGCGAAAGCTGTGCCGACCTCATCGACCTCGGCTGCAGCCCTGGCGAAGTCTGGCGAAACGTCGGCGACACCGTAAAACGCCTCATCGATGCCGGCTTCAAAGTCTCCATCGATAGCTTAATTCCGCAGGAAATCGCCCTAGCCACCCGCGCAGGCGCGCAACTAGTCCTCTCCGTAAATTCCACCAACGTCGATGCCGCGCCCGACTGGGGCGCCGAAGTCGTCATCATCCCCGACGACCTCACCGATTGGCGCTCGATGATTCCCACCATCGAAAAACTCGCCGCCAAAAACGTCCCCTTCCGCCTCGATCCCATCCTTGAACCGATCGGCTTCGGCTTCGGCGAGAGCCTCGTTCGATATCGCGAAACCCGCCTCGCCTTCCCCGACGCCGAAATCATGATGGGCATCGGCAACATCACCGAACTCACCGACGTCGATTCGAGTGGCGTCAATGTTCTCCTCCTCGCCCTGTGCCAAGAGTGGGGCATCCGCAGCATCCTCACCACCGAAGTCATCAACTGGGCCCGCTCCAGCGTCAAAGAGTGCGACCTCGCCCGCCGCCTCATGCACTATTCCATTACGCACAAAACGCCCCCCAAGCGCATCGAGCGAAATCTCCTCGTCGCCCGCGACCCCAAACTCCTCCCCACTTCAAGCGCCGAACTCGATAACCTCGCAGCCAACCTCAAAGACCCCAACTACCGCCTCTTCGCTGCCGACGACCAAGTCCACCTAGTCCGCGCCGGCCTCCACCTCACCGACGCCGATCCCTTCCTCCTCTTCGATAAACTCTTGAAGCTCGACAACGCCCGCCTCGATCCCGCCCACGCCTTCTACCTCGGCTACGAAATGGCCAAAGCCGTCACCGCCCTCACGCTCGGCAAAGAATACCGCCAAGACAACGCCTTAAACTTCGGCCACCTCACCCGGCCCGAAATCAGCCATCACGATCGCAAAAAAGCCAAGGGTAAAGACACTGGCAAGGACGCCGCCCAATGAGTGACACTTTGTTGCCAGTCGTGATCGAACTACCGAGCACGCTCACCCCTTTCATCGCCGCCCAACGCGCCCGTTCGCTCGATGGCCTGATCTTCCTCGACAGCTCTCTCGAAGGCGAACGCTTAGGCCGCTACAGCTTCGTCGCCGCCGATCCCGTCGGCCAAATCCGCTCCGCCAAGCCCAGTCTCTCGATTTTCAAGACCATCGAGTCCTGTCTAACTCAATGCAAATTACCCGACCGCCCCGACCTTCCACCCTGGCAAGGCGGAATCGCCGGTTACTTCGGGTACGAACTTTGTCAGGCGCTCGAACGCATCAAGCCAACCCAGTGGAACGACCTCCCCGTCCCCGCCTTCGACTTCGCCCTCTACGACGTCGTCGCCGCCTTCGACCATCAACAGCAACGCGCCTGGATCATCTCCAGCGGCAGCAATTTCTCAAATCCAGCCGCCCGCCTCGAGCAAGCCAAAGAGCGAGCCGAATTCTTTTATAACGTCGTAACAACCTCCCAAGACTTTCACGACACCTGGCAAGCCTCCCCGCAACTCTTCGCCCCAGACGATTGGACCTTCAACGCCTCCGACTCCCTCGCCCCGCAATTTCCCATTGAAAACTCCCCCGGCCTTACGAGTAACTTTTCGCGTGAAAACTATTTAAAATCCGTCCAGCGCGTCATCGACTACATCCACGCCGGCGACGCCTTCCAGATCAACCTCTCGCAGCGTCTCCTCTTCCCCTGCCAGGCCGACCCCTTCGAAACCTACCTCCGCCTGCGCGAGCGCAACCCTGCCCCCTTCTCCGCCTACTTCGATGGCGGCATCTACCAACTCGCCAGCGCCTCCCCCGAACGTTTTCTCTCGATCCGCGATGGCCTAGTCGAAACCCGCCCGATCAAAGGCACCCGCCGCCGCCTCGCGTCTCCCGAAGCCGATCTCTACCGAGGCGACGAACTGAGGGCCAGCGAAAAAGACCGCGCCGAAAACGTGATGATCGTCGACCTCCTCCGCAACGACCTTTCGAAGATCTGCACCGACGAAAGCGTCAAAGTCACCGAACTCTGCCGCCTCGAAACCTACGCCTTTGTCCAGCACTTAGTCTCGACGGTCACCGGCCAACTCCGCGACAACGTTAGCCTAGCCCAAGCCGTCAAATCCTGCTTCCCCGGCGGCTCCATCACCGGCGCACCCAAAGTCCGCGCGATGCAAATCATCTCCGAACTAGAACCCACACCCCGGGGCCCCTACTGCGGCTCCCTAGGCTACCTGGGTTTCAACAGCGCCATGGACCTCAGCATCCTGATCCGCACCATGACCGCCGCCTACGGCCACTGGCAATTCCCCGTAGGAGGAGGCATCGTCGCCGACTCCGATCCGCAAACGGAATACGAAGAGACGCTGACCAAAGCAGTCGGCCTAGTGCGATCGCTAGTCAGCTAAACCGGTTAGCCGCGACGCAACCGCGGAGCGCTTTGCCGTAACGCAATCCTTTGAAGTGAGCAGCGTAGCGCGGGCCCGCACCACAAGTCTCGTTGCTTTGAATTGATCGCAATGCTCACCGCATACCAATCTCCCCAGCTTGAACTTAGACAGTACAATCGAACACCTGGCCCAAATGAATTCTGGAGAGCAGACTGTCGATGTCGGATTCATCCCCCACGACGCTTGTAGGCGATGAAGGTACTTTGCTGCACCGATTGCGCGCAGGAGAAGATGCCGCGTTTGCCGAGTTAGTGCAAACGTTTGGCCCGCGACTATTACTGGTGCTCCAGCGTTACTTGCCACAAGAGCAAGATCGACAAGATGCCTTGCAAGAGGCATTCGTCTCGGCCTTCAAAGCACTGGACCGATTTCGAGGAGAATCGAGTTTAGGAACTTGGCTGCACCGTATCGCGGTGAACTGTGCGCTAATGCGAGTCCGCTCGCAGAAGCGGACTCGCGAACGCCCGATCGAAGATTTCTTGCCGCAGTACCTCGCCGATGGCCATCGCGAAAACCCCGGCGCCGCTTGGGCCGTTACGCACGACACAGCGGTATTGGACAACGAGACCCGTTCGTTGGTACGTCAATCGATCGATGCCTTGCCGGAGTCGTACCGATTGATCTTACTGCTCCGCGATATTGAAGAACGCACGACCGAGGAGACGGCCGAGCTATTGGATTTGAGCGTGCCTAATGGACGCGGCTCCATCGTGCGCGGCAAGCATTGCGGGAACTTCTCGACAAACACTTTGGATGACACTTAGCAATGACCGAGATGCTTATGGGCACGGAATTGACGTGCCGACAAATCATCGACTTTGTGCAAGCCTTTCTCGATGGCGAATTGCCGCTGCGCGAACAGACTATTTTTGAATTGCATTTGACGATCTGCACCGAGTGCAAGAACTATCTTCAATCTTACCAGTCTACGCAGGCGCTCTCGAAAATGGCTGCAGACGTCGAGCCGGAAGTGAAACCAATTCCCGAAGAGTTGGTCAAGGCGATATTGGCAGCGCGGAAGAATTCGTAGAGTTACTTTTTGGCGACGAGGATCGCTTGCAAGAGTTCAGGAGGAATCGGCGGCAGCTGGTCGGCCTCAATCTCTCCAGCGGACGTTCGCATAAGTTGCATCGTCTGCCGAAAAGACGCGACGTAGTTGCGGCAGTCGCGACAGAGCCCCAGGTGAACCAAGAAGAGCGAGCGTTGATGCCAGGGTAATCTTCCCTCCACATACTCTGACAGAAAATCAGTCACGTCCTGGCAGGTCATTAGATTGGTTCCTTGCGGCGGCCTCTCGCACACACGCCGACCTCGCGCAGGCAAGCTTGATCTTCGGATGCAAACATGGTCATCAAGGTTACAACATTCTTCTCAGAATGTGGTTTGGAGCGGGAATTTCCTTCTATTTCGTAATTCTGTGACTTAGACATTTGCGAGTAACTCGTGTTGTCGTTGCTGCATCGGATTGGTCACGTGGCTAGGAGACTCGCGTTGTGCGAGGGACTAGTCGACATGTTTCAAATCCACTTGGTTGAACTTGGGTGTTGCAATGAAAAAGGGAAGCGTTTGGATGGCGGTATTGGCTCTCTCG
>JBKJSI010000085.1:0-3118 GCA_046595915.1 Pirellulaceae bacterium | reverse complement strand
GGCTTCCAGCCGTGAATCGATCCCTGCGCGAACTTGCGATGGGGCCTTAGGATCGACGTGCAAGATCTGACCAATCACTTCCGTCGCGGTACCGGAAAAGGGGCGCACGCCAGTGAGAAGCTCATAAAGGATGACCCCCAGACTAAAGATGTCGGCCGCTGGGCCAACATCTTTGGAAGTGCCACGCGCCTGTTCGGGCGACATATAGGCCGGCGTCCCCAAGATCATTCCGCTTTGCGTTGCCCGCGCCTCGCCCATCAGCGGTCCGCGCGCGAGCCCAAAATCCATCACGATCATGTCTTTGCGTTCTTTGTCAAACATCACATTGGCCGGCTTGAGATCGCGGTGAATGATTCCCTTGTCATGGGCGGCGGAAATTGTCAAAGCGATTTTGCGAACGATCTGCGCCACTTGTTTCTCGGGAAGTGGCACTTTGCGCGCCTTGATCGCGTCCGCCAGGGACTGCCCTGGAATGACCGGCATCACGATGTAGGGCATGTTTTCGAATTCTCCCACTTCGTAGATTTGGCAGACGTTGGGGTGATTGATGCCCGCCGCGGAACGGGCTTCTTTGAGAAAGCGAGCCTTATCGTTTTCATTTCTTACCGATGCCGCGAGTGGTACCTTGATCGCTACGTCGCGTCCCAAATGGGCGTCGAAGCCGCGATAGATTTTTCCGAAAGCGCCGGAGCCAAGCACGCCGCGTATTTCAAATCGTCCGATTCGCTTGGGCGACTCCTTCGGGGGCGTATACATCGCCGTGTGGTCGGCGGAAACGATTACCGGCGTTCGCACGCTGCTCTGCGAGACCGATGTATCGATCGCGCTTTGACTTCGCAATTCCTTTTCAACGGCTTGGAGGGCTGCCCGCAATGACTCTTGCTCACTGGGGATGACCCTCGCCACAAAATCGTTGATCTGCGGTGTTTGGCCCGCACGCCACGCTGACTCAAACCGGTCGCAGGCTTCATCAATTTTTTTGGCGCGGCCTAGTGTAACTTTTGGGTCATTCATGGTGGGGATTGCCCTGGCGAATTCTGGGATAGCGATTCGCCATTAAGATTGAAATGGAGAAACCGTGGGTCGCTTTCGGGGAAAAAGCGACATCGTGGGATCGATGGCGTACCACAGGGCTTTGATATTAAGCCACGCTGCCCAGCCGAGGCAAATCGCCGAGACGATTAGCCCAGCAAGTGGATGGGCGTTATACGCCGGCGCGATGATCAACAGGCTACAGGGCAGGAAAACCAAGGAGCCAACGAGGGTTCCCGTAACGGATTTGATTTTGGTACAGATTCCGGGATTGGGATCATAGATGCCACAACGGGGGCAGTAGCTGGCGTCTACGCTGCAAGGCATATGACCGCAGTGTTTGCAGGTCGGTTCAACGAACATAGTGCGTCCCCTATTACCGTCCAGGATGATTTTCGGGCCAGGTTGAAACACTCCGGCAAAGCGTTCATGCCCTTCTGCCGCCGGTTCCCGACATTGATTTTTGGGAAAAATCAAAGAAAGAGGTCTTTTGCAAAAATCGCGGGAAATATGGCTTGTTCTGCCGCGGCGCGCCACGGTGGCGAGCGCGAAAGTAAATTGCCGCCCGGTGTCGGGAAGCTCTGACCATTCGCCATGAACGAGCAACGGGAGCACTTTTGCTCCCCGCGAACTTTTGCCCCTTGGAGACTCCCTCATGCGACCCATGATTTTCGCCGCCCTGGCGCTATGCGCGTCAAGCGCCATCTGGGCTCAGGATTCGAAGTCGACTGCAATATCAGCCGTATCGACGGATGTTTCGCCTGCATCGCCACTGGGCGATAAGTTTGCCCCGTCAGCCATCGAGCAGCAACTTTTGGATCTCGCCAATCTCGAGCGAAAAAAGGCAGGCGCGGCACCGCTAGTTTGCTCGCCACTTTTGATCGATGCAGCACGCCGCCATTCGGCCAACATGGCTCGCCAAGGCCGTCTCGACCACACTCTCGATGGAAAATGCTTGGGTGTACGGCTAAATGAGGTGGGCTGCGCCGGGGGCTATTGCGCCGAGAACATCGCCATGGGCCAGCGTTCCCCGTCAGAAGCGATTCAGTCCTGGATGCACTCGCCCGGTCACCGCGCCAATCTGCTTAGCCCCAATTGCACGCAAATCGGCGTCGCGGTCGCCTCGGGCGCAGACGGCCAACCCTATTGGACGATGGTGCTCTCCCATTCCCGATAATTTCGCGTTTTCCGACTATTTTCCAAATCTCTGTCGGGTGCGGAGCCTTGTTCGACATGAACCAAGTATCGCTCCTAACAACGGCCCTACTTTCTCAAATTGGAGTCAAGCAAATGCCCCACTATATGACATCGTTCCTGCTCTCCATCGTCCTCGTGGCTTTCCTGGCCGCCACACCCTGCGTTACCCTTGCCGAAGATGACAAACTCGAAACGCTAATCAAGCAACTCGCCGATCACAAACCCGAAAACCAACTCGCAGCGTGCCAAGAAATCGCTGCGTTAGAGGAAAAGGGCGCTCCCGCAGGCGCGGCGCTCGTCGAGCTTATGTTGAAGGATCGGCTAATGACTCCTGCGTCGCAGGCGGCGGCGGACGCGTTGGAAAAAGTCGCCCCCAAAGTTCATCCGCACGTTCTGACGATTATGCTCAACAACGATTCCAAGGGCCAAATGCGGCTCGGGGCAGCGCGGGAAATCGGAAAACTCAGCGAAGCGGGAGCGGCTGCGCTCCCGGTCCTCAAGGCGCTTTGGAGTGAGCCAAGCCATAATTACAAGCAGTTCACACTGTTGACGGCCCTGCATGCAGTCGGTCCTCAAGATCCTCAGGTGAGCAAATTAGTGTTGATGATCGCTCGCGGCGAACTCGATCGTAAATATCCACTGGGTAACGGCGGAAAAGGTGTAGCATTGGCGATGGTTACTGAGAGCAATCTTAGTGACGACGAAATAAACAGTGCATTGCTCGCCTCCGTTGTCGGCGAGTACATGGGCCATAAGACTGCCGAACAAATTGTGGAGCGGGTGCAATCGGGCAAGGCGCCGGCCGAGAAATTCACCCAAGCCTTTGTCACAGTCTTTGTGAGTAAAGCCAAACACAATCGCTACGATTTTGGCTCCGTCAAGGCGCTGA
>JBKJSI010000763.1:0-14295 GCA_046595915.1 Pirellulaceae bacterium | reverse complement strand
CTCTTGAATCCAACCACTCTTAGGAAATTTATCGCATGGCTAAGTTGTTTGAAGAGTTCAAGCTCAAGGATGTCACGCTGCGGAACCGGATTGTTGTTTCGCCGATGTGTCAGTATTCGTCGGAGGATGGGTATCCCAACGAATGGCACTTTGTGCATTTGGGGTCGCGGGCGGTGGGTGGAGCGGGGCTCGTGATTGTGGAGGCCTCGGCTGTTACGCCGGAGGGGCGGATTAGCCCGGCGGATAGTGGGATTTATCATGATGGACATGTCGATGCGTTTGCGAAGATCAATCATTTTATGAAGGCGCATGGCGCGGCGCCGGGAATTCAGATTGCTCATGCGGGGCGAAAGGCGAGTGCGAGTAAGCCTTGGGAGGGTGATCGGCATCTGGCGAATGATGAGGGCGGTTGGGATGTGATTGCGCCTTCGGCGATTCCGTTCGGCGGGGCGCTGACCAAGACGCCGAAGGAAATGTCGATCGCTGACATTCAGGGCATTCAAAATGCGTTGGTGGCCGCCGCGAAACGGTCGCTCGCGGCCGGGTTTGAATGGCTTGAGTTGCATTTCGCGCATGGCTATCTCGCGCATGAGTTTTATTCGCCGCTTGCGAATCAGCGGACTGATCAATATGGCGGGTCGTTTGAGAACCGGATTCGATTTATGGTCGAGACGTTCACTGCCGTTCGAAAAGTGTGGCCCGAACGGCTGCCGCTGACGATTCGGCTTTCGGTGACGGATTGGATTGAAGGTGGCGTGACAGTTGAGGAATCGATTGAGCTGGTGCGCCGGCTCAAGACGCTTGGTCTCGATTTGCTCGATGTCAGTCAGGGGTTTGTGACGCCTGACATTTCGCACATTCCGTGGGGGCCGGGATTTATGATCCCGATTTCCACTCGATTGCGCCGCGAAACGAGCGTGCCTACGGCGGTGGGGTGGATGATTCGCGATCCGCATCAAGCGGAGGAGGCGATTCATGATCAGCATGCAGATTTGGTGATGCTCGCCCGTGAATTGCTGCGCGATCCTTATTGGCCATATCATGCGGCCAAGGCTCTCAGTGATGCGAAAGCCGTTGATATTTTGCCAGTGCAATACGCACGGGCGGTCAAAGAGCGATAAGTCTTACGCAACTACGGGCCAGCGAAACTTCGTCGTTAAGTCGATACGCTTGCCTGTTTCTTGGGATTTGCGCGTTGCCTCAATGATTTCTAAGACGTGCAGCGCATGCTCAGGCGTAATGAGCAGTTCTTTGCCCGTAGCCAAGCTTTCGGCGGCGAGCGAGGCGCCCATTTGCCAGACGAAATTACCCGCATCGGTGACATGGCGTTTGAATTTTGGCTCTTTCTCGGTTGCCATGTCGACGCCTTGTGGCTCCCAATCATAGCCGACGAGACCCATGTAGCCCTTGGAGCCGACGATGTTCACGGTGTGCCGAGTTTCATGTTTCCCTTCGTGGCCGTGCGGATTGAAATAATTGAAGCCAGACTGAACGTGTGAGATGACGCCGGTGCCGTGATCCATCAATACCATCGCATTGTCTTCGGCTTCGACTTTGATTTCGCCGATCTCATCAATCGTGCGAGTCGGCGTGACGATGCTCGTCATTGCCGTGATCGACTTTGCGGGGCCGAGCAGACCAGTGAGCGTAGTGAGATTGTAAACGGCGAGGTCAGGCAAGCTGCCGCCCCCTTTTTCGTAAAAGAAGGAAGACCAACCGGGGCCCGTATGCCCATAATCTGCATGGGCTGCGGCGATGCGTCCCAGGACGCCGGACTGGACGGTCTTGGACATAAACGCAAACTGCGGGCTCATGACCATCGCGGGCGCACCCCAAATTTTGACGCCTTTCTCCCGCGCGGCTTCAAGTAACACATTTGCGGATACGACCGAGCTAGCCATGGGCTTTTCGCTCCAGACATGTTTACCCGCTTTCACTGCTTGGATATTGAGTAAGCCGTGCTGCTGCATGTCGGTAAGATTGACAAACAATTCAAACGGGGCGCCTGCGAGCAACGCTTCGATATTGGGATAATGATTCGGTACTTTGAATTCCTCGGCCCGCTTTTTCGCTCGCTCGACGCGAATATCACATACGCTTACGACTTCTGCATGAGGGCATTTGAGCAAGTGGGGGAGATATTGACCGGAAACACTGCCGCAACCGATGACGGCGACGCGGATCTTTTGGGGGGGATCTTGCACAGCCGCAAAACTTGAAGAAGCTGTCGCTGCTAAGACTGAAGCAGAAATTCCGCCAGCAACAAATGTGCGGCGATCGACTTGGGAAGGAATCATTGGTAATGCTCGCGTGAGAAGAGGCCGCAAGTTATCGGAAAACAGTTTACACTTAGCTCCCTATGGAAGGCCACCAATTATCGGCGATGGGAATCAAGACTCAGGGATTTTGTTTGATCGGCGTCGCCTTCGATGAATCCACTATCGGGCTGCTTCAGGATCGTTGCACAAAATGCCTGGCGATGGAAACCGCAGGGATGAGCGCCCGTTCTAGCCAGGGGCATGTCTATGCCGCGAGAAATGTGATCGATCATGTTGCGGAAGCCAAAACGTTTTGGCGAACGCCAAAGCTGACCGATCTGTTGTGCGAAGTGCTGGGTGAAGAGTTTGGCCTCGTGCGGGCGCTCTTTTTTGATAAGCCGCCAGACCGGACTTGGTCACTCCCTTGGCATAAAGACGCAACGATTGCGGTGGTCGATAATTCCTTAACCTCAATACACTTCTCGCGGCCAACCAACAAAGCTGGCGTGCCGCATGTCATTGCCAGCGATGCAATTTTAGGACAAATGTTGACGCTCCGAATTCACCTCGATGAGGTGGATGACGACAATGGTCCGCTGAAGGTGATTCCCCAATCGCATTATTCTAAGGATAGCGTGGGGCTCGGTCCCGATGCGGCCTTGACGATTCGGTGCAAGGCAGGAGATGTTTTGGCGATGCGCCCGCTGATTGATCATGCGAGCGGATCGTCAAAGCCAGGCGTGATGCGGCATCGGCGGATTTTGCATTTGGAGTTTGCGGGAATGTCGGAGTTGCCAGATGGGTATCGGTGGCATCAGTTTATTCCGTTTACCAGTGCCGACACGAAGGGCAATTAGGTCGCCTTTTCAATTCCCCATAGCCGCGATAGCTCGATACAAACTTCCACTGCGGCAACCATTTCTTCTAAGCACGTCCATTCAAGCGGTGAATGTGGATTGTGTTCGCCGGTTGAGAGATTGGGCGTTGGCAGGCCTTTGGAAGTTAAGTGCGAACCATCGGTGCCGCCGCGAATAATGGTCAGCCGTGGCACGCGCCCGAGGCCGCGATGGGCCAGTTCGGCGAGTCGAACTGCGCGAGGTTCCTTTGCGAGGCCATCGCCTAAATTGCGATACTGTGGCTGGGTCGAAACTTCGATGGTGAGACCTGGATAATCGAGCTCGACTTGGAGCGCTATCGTCTTGAGCAAACTTGCTTGATGCTCGAGCTTAGAGCTATCAAAGTCGCGCAATAGCACTTGCAACTTTGCTTCCGCGACGCCGCCTTCGATGTGATAAGGATGTAAAAATCCCTGGCGCTCGCTGGTGATTTCCGGCGCGAGAGTCGCTCTGGGCAGACGCGACAGGAACTCGCCTGCGGCACGAATCGCGTTGACCATTTTCCCCTTCGCGATTGAAGGATGAATATTTACGCCGCGAAAGGTGATCTTTGCGAGGTCCGCAGAGAAGGTCTCGACGTCGATCTCGTTTGCGCCTGCGCCGTCGAGGGTGTAGGCGACGTGCGATGCGAGTTTTTCGAAGTTGACATGATCGACGCCGTGGCCGATCTCTTCGTCGCACGTGAAAAGGAGCCGTACCTCGCCGTGGGGCATGCCTGGGTTCTCTACGAGTGTCGCCGCCAATTCCATCATCACGGCGATGCCCGCTTTGTCGTCGGCGCCGAGAAGTGTCATTCCATCGGTGGTGATGATGGTCTTGCCAATGAGCTGAGCCAGATCGGGATTGTCGGCCACACGAATGACTTTTGACCGATCGTTAGGCAGCACCAGATCGCCGCCCGCATACTTTGTAATGACTTGCGGCGAGACATTCGTCCCGCTCGTCTCAGGCGAAGTATCGAGATGGGCGTTGAAGGCAATCACTGGCGCGGGCTCAAGCGTATTCCCCGGAATCGTTGCCAAAACCAGGCCATGCTCATCCTGCTCCGCTTTCAGACCCATGCCTTGAAGCTCGCCGAGAAGGATCTTTCCAAGAACCAATTGTCCTGGCGAACTTGGATAACTACTCGAGCTGGGATTAGCCGTGGTATCAACGCGCACATAGCGAATAAACCGCTCTAAGAGGCGGGTTTGATGAATCATGATTTCTGGCATGCGCGACTCTCCAATTCGAATACTGAAGGCCGATTCTGCACCCTCGGCGCAAGCCGTCAAGCGGTGTGATAGGCTATCGCCCGTTGGCCAGGGATGGGCCCAACAATCCTTCCGGTCGAATCGAAGACATAACTGCATGGCCACGAGCACGGAAAAAGTTCGCTACCTGATTTTCGATGTGGAGTCGGTCGCGGATGGCGACCTAGTCTCGAAGCTCAAGTACAGCGACGCGGGACTGACCGGTCCGCAGGCAGTTCGTCGCTTTCGGGATGAATTGCTCGCGAAATATGAGAGCGATTTCATTCCTTATACGTTTCAGATTCCGGTCTCGGTTGTGGTCGCCAAAGTCGCCGCCGATTATCGCCTGCTTGATCTCGTTGCGCTCGACGAACCGCAGTTTCGCCCTCATGTTGTCACGCAGCTTTTTTGGAAGGGATGGGAACGCTACAAAGCGACGCTCGTCACCTTCAACGGGCGCACCTTCGATCTGCCGCTCCTCGAGCTCGCGGCCTTTCGCTTCGGCGTCAGCATTAAAGACTGGTTCACCGCCTCCAAATCCTATTCCAATCCCCGCAACCGTTATAACGTCGAAGCTCATCTCGATCTTCATGACTTACTCACCAACTTCGGCGCCTCACGCTTCAACGGCGGCCTCAACCTGGCCGCCAACGTCCTCGGTAAGCCAGGAAAAATGGAGATCGAGGGCTACATGGTCCAAGATCTTTACGAAGCCGGCCAACTCGCCGAAATCACGGAGTATTGTCGCTGTGATGTAATCGATACGTATTTTGTGTTTCTAAGAACCTCGGTGATGACCGGCCAAATCACACTCAAGGATGAACAGGAGTTAGTCTCGGAAACAAAGGTTTGGCTAGAGGAACGAGCGAAAACGGTGCCCGCATACCAGAAGTACCTTGAGCATTGGGGGGATTGGACTAATCCTTGGTAACCGAACTTGAGTAAGCAGAAGTTGGCCTTGCATGAGAAAGTTACTTCAACGGTTCAGCAAAAGCTCCGGGCGATAGCTTGTGTTCCTGAACCAACTTCCTGACCGTCTCAAAAGACCCCAGTAGAAGCGGCGTCTTAGTGCGCCGCTCATGAACGATCGACAGACTCTTTGGCTTTAGCGTAATAGTACCCGCAGCGCCTAGCACTTCAATTTCGCAGTAAGTCGCCTCGCGGTCATATTTGATTTTCAGGTCGGCGATTTTTGCTTCCTCGACGGCGTCGATGAAGTCTTCAATACTTACCTTGGTCGGCAGCGCGAAAGCGAGCGTGTTGAAGACATCATCGAAAACAGCGGCGAAGGCTTCGGAAGAAATCTGGGCGGGTGTCTTAATGGAATCAACGCTTCTCGTCCAAATCGCGCCGTCGAGGTCGTCGGGATTGTGCGTGACCGTCACGGAATAGTTGAAGTGCGGTGTGATAATTGTGCCGGTGCCATCATTGGGCTCAGCCGCTTGTAATTCGCGGCGTGTAAAGCCAAACGCCGCCTTCAATTTGTCGTAGACCTCATCGAGGTCTTTCTTCAGTTCTTCCGCAGCGCATTTTGCTACTAGTGTTTGGCTGAAATCGCTGACGCGGTCGGGAATGCGGTCCCCCTTTTTCCAACCCGAGAGGCTTTTCAATTTCACGGGAGTTTGGACGGTGAAAGACATTTCGGCTATCAAGTGGATTTCCTTGGCGGACAGATTGCGGAGTTGCCCAAATAGGTTATCCAAAATCGCTCACAATGAAATCCTCTGCTAGCGGCGCAATCTACCAAGGCGAAAACGCTGCTTTCCAATTTCAAGCCTTCGCATCCCAAGCTCAGGGATATCGCAACTCTCAAATTCAAACCGAGTTCCTAAGCAAGGCCCGCGTTTCGTTGCGACTCGAGCATTCGCAAAAAGCCTTCGTGATTTCGTAGGTTATCTAAATCTGCGTCGTTATCCATTAACTCAAAGTCGCGGTATCCGAGGCGCACGGATTCGACCAACTGCGCAAAAGACTCTTCCACTTCGCCGCCAACCGCTAAAGCGCAGGCCAGGTTGTAGCGAACGATCGGATCGAGTGGCAACAACTCAGCGAGCTTTCGCTCGACGCTGAGCGCAGCAGCGCGGTCGCCGCGAAGCACCAGTATTTCGGCATGCTGCCGCAAGATATGAATGTTGTTGGTGCCTCGTTTGACCATTTCGCCGAAGAAGTCGAATTCAAAATCCGACTGGCTTTGCGCAATTTCGAAACGAGGGTGCGATTGCTCCGCAGGATTGGGTTCGATTTGATTCATGGTTGCTGCGTCTTAGGTTGCGCGGTATCGACCCGCGAAGATTGGAGGCATGCTACGGTTCATCCTCAGGTTCGGCGACGGGTTCGATCGCTTCGCCCGCCGAGCCACCACCTTCTTCATCATCAAACATCCCGCCTAGGTCATCGTCCGCCTCGACAAGGTCTTCTTCAGTTACTTCGGGGTTGAGCGCGGCCAAGTCATCGTCCAGCTCCTCCTCGAAATCATCGTCAAATTCGTCGTCAAAATCCTCATCTTCCAAATCGTCGAAATACTCGTCTTCAACATCGCTCATGGTCACGGTCATCCAAGGCGCAAGGAAAACGTCATCCACCGGCGCTGCGGTGACGTTTATCGAACAGGGGAAACTGGTTATCCCAGCCATGGACGGCAGCGCCAAGGAATCGTTCATTGTGCATTGCGGCAAACTTGGAAACATAAAAAGACCCTCAAAAAAGTCAACGCCACCGACGTAAGTCGCTTTCCTGTAATGCCTTACATCGTCTGCTTTTATAGCCGTCCGATCCTAATTGATCGATACGGAGGAATTTGCCCTCCCTCCCCAACTCAATCATATGGCGCGGCCGCCTCCCGAGCGGGCGAATATCGGCGGATTCGACGCCAAAATGGAGAGAAAGCCGCAGTTAGTGGGGCTAGGGTTTCTTGACCCTTTTTCGCAGTCTGACTGTAAAGCCAACCGTACCGGTCACAAAGGACGCGATGAACCGGTTGGCCCCCGACGAGCCGTGGGACGATCCTAAGCAATAACACTTACGCAATCTTTGCCGATTCCGTTGAGATATCCCCCTTGAGCCAGCCCATGTCAGGACGACTACCTAACTACCTCCGCCTTCACGCCGATGAGGCCCCGCCAGCGCCTGCCAAGCTCGCGCCGCGCGATATTGTGCAGCGGCTTGAGCAGTCATTTGCCAGTGCGACGGGTTGGAAGCTCACGCTGCCTCAGTCCGCTTCGAAATCTCGGGAAACTTCGACGAAGCGAGTCAAGCTCGTACGAAGCTCGTCGTCCACGGCGCTGGCTACTCCTTCCGCGGAGACGATGGCGCTGGCGGAGTCGTGCTTTGAGGTTATGCAGCTTTTGCAAGATGCGCTCTCCGCGCTGCATTCTCGCGAAGCCGAGCTTGCGGCGGCGATTCCTGTTTCCGCGAAGGCTGATCGCGGCAATCAATTGGCCAGGAAGCTCGCGAGCACACTGGAACTCGGCTCGCAGTCGCTTTCGATGCAGGCCTCGGCGGTATATTTGCTTGATGAATCGACCTCGGCGCTGAAGATGCGATCCAGCTTTGGGTTCGCAAAGGAAAAGCTCCTTGAGCCTGCCAGGCCCTTGCGCGGGGCACTGGCAGACTTGGAAGCTCTTCTTGGTGCGGCTGTTGCGATCGATGATTCGTCCAAGAATCCGCAGTGGACGATTCCTGAGGAATTTCCTTCGGGAATCTGCGTGCCCCTTGCATCGCAGGAACATTTGCTCGGTACGCTTTGGTTTTTCGCTGATGAGGCTCGGGCCTATTCCGATGCGGAGACGGGGCTGGCTGAAGTGATTGCGGGCCGCATTGTCGCGGAGCTCGAGCGTGAGGCACTGTTAACCGAAGCTTCCGAAAATCTCGATTCGCGGCGGCAGTTGGATGAGGTTCGTGATCGCAAAGCCGTGCGGGCGAAGATGCCGAAGCCGCTGATTGACGAGTGGGACGTGGCCCAATGGTCGCACACGGAAAGCCCTTGTGCGTTTGTGGATTGGTCGGTTCGGGCGGATGGGACGCTTGCCGTCGCGCTGGGGGATAGTCACGGCTCACGTCTCGATGCGGAAATGGCGGCGACGGCTCTGCATACCGCAATTCGGGCGCATGCTAGTTACCGGCCCACTTCACGCACGCTTTTGGCCCGGGTGAATGAGACGATTTGGTCTTCAAGCCTGGGCGACCAGTTTGTTTCGCTCTTCCACGGCGTCGTAGATCCAGACCGAAGAGTAATGGACTTTTCTTCCGCCGGACGACTGGGTTGCTGGTTTGTCAATCGTCGCGGGGCTGACCAGGTAGCGCCGCTCGACGGACTCTTGGGCAACGATCCTGATGCGCGTTTTCGTCAACGAAAACGCACTTTTCATGCCGGTGATTTCATGCTCGTGCTGAGTGAGAGCGCTAGTCGCGAGATGGACCATTTATGCGGCGATGAAGCCTTTCTGCGCACTTTAGCCTCGTGGCGGAAGCTGACGGCCGACTCGATTTCTGACGAGCTTCGCCGCTGCTTGACGTCTCGCTCTCTGCAAGTCGACTCGACGAGTTGCTTTCTTGTCCTCCGACGCCGTTCTTAATTGCTTTGCCACTTGCTTGATCCAACCGTGTTCAAACGGTCGTCTTCGATAAATGAATCGCTACTATCTGCGAATTTTCAAACGTCATTGAGCGCGTTGCTCGTGACGTAGTACATGCACATGGTCACGCGACACCGCGCCTTGGAGGATTGCAATGTCGTTGGTCCGGCAGATCTTCCGCACGATTTCGCGAAGGCGAGTTCCCACTAGGCCCGTCAGAATCGACTTGGGTATTTGATTACCTACACAAAGTGATACTTAATGTCAAAACGACTGTGCGAACTGGTTCCATAGGTTTCCATAGCCGAATAGTCTATTCAGCTAAACGAAAAACCTAAAGGATTCGCCTGAAGGCAAGAGTTCTAGACCCATCGTGGAGACGATAACCGGGAACCGCCTTCAAAATCGCAATTGGATTGGGCACCTTCGGCGCTAGTTCGAATACGGCGGTTTCATGACACCCCCTGACTGGGTTGGGGACGGTTTTGGCAATTATTCGCTTTGAAGGGGCATTCTGCGGGGTGACGATTGCGTTTGCGTCGCTTGATTCTTAAGCGAGTTGCCAAGCGTTAGAAACTGATGCGCTTGGTTACCAACCCTCAGTGCCGTCCCGATAAATGGCATCGTCTCGGCGAACGCGGAGAGTCGATCTGGTTCCCGCTGGACATAGCTTTGGACAGCTTCCACAAGTTGACTTTGCACCAATAGGAGGTTGCCAGCCATCGTGCTCACGGCTGAAGTTAGCGGGTCCGATTCCTTGAGTGAGTTTGCCAAAAATTCGCGGATCTTTTTTTCCGCTGGCGAATTGGGAATGGTTGATTCGATGTCTTGCGAAATCGACATCCCCTCAAAGGGGGCCGTCACTTGATTCATCAATGGTTCCTCCATGAGACGAATACTCCAACTTAAAACTCGTCCGAGTTAAGAATTTGCCAAAAAGGTAAGTCGGTTCTTGGGCGTTGATGGCGGCATCGGAGTGCGGCGTTACTGCGAACACCGCTTTCGACGAATTTGCATTCCATGGAAGTAAAAACCTCGCTCCAGCAAGAGTAGACGGAGCCGAGCTCGTGAGGCCCGAACGGAACGATTGAGCGAATCGTGGAAATTCGAAAGCGATCGCAGCGCCTCCCGCTGTTCACGAAATGCCTGCAGGATCTCACGAAATGCCATGATGGCCTGTTCGTTGGTTCCCAGGTATTTGGATTTTCGCCGGCCGGCGATGCGAAAGTAAAGTTTAAAGACTTGGGAATTGCGCCCCCTCGTCTCGCGCGCGATGACACCGGTGCGCCTCACGGCGGAAACTTCGGAAACCGAAAGTTCGAGCGATTCAGCCCACTGGCAAAACTGTTCGTCCGGAGCTTCTTGGGTTGACATGCTTTGGCTTCTTTGAGGAGGGAATGGTAGGGTGCAACCAAGCTAAGTAGTGACTTAAGCGTATTAAGAGATTTGACATCGAAAATGCCGTCCGAGCCCGAGATGTACTGATCCTCGAGCAACCGCGCCATCTGGAGACTGTTATTGTGGAGCAGCGGCAAGACGAGTCGGCCCAAGTCAGCCAATTGAAGCAACAATTCTCGCTGCAGTGGACGCTTGCTCTTTTGGGCGGCGGCCAGCAGCGGGGCAATCCGAGCCTCTTCCGTGGCGACGGTAAATTCACGCCACGCCTTTTGCCTTTCTGTCGGCGATGCCGACTTCTGCTGCAGGCCCTGGAGCTGCAACACGGCTTCCGCAAGTCTCTGGTGCGCGGGCTTCGGAGGGGTCGTCAGCTTGGTCAGCGACACGCATTCTGTCTCAAGGCTTTGCCGCACCGTTGGTGGCCAGTGGCGCGGTAGATCGTGGCGGATTTGCCAGGCGAGCCGACTGCGCGTGGCGTCACTGAGATTCCATGCGTCGAACGACCAAGTCGTCTCGCGATATTGTGTTTGCAAGTTCCGCATCAACTGCAACGAATCTTTCTCCATGAGCGCTGAACTTCCCGGATCGGAAAGCCGAAATCCCGGAATCACTAGCGTGGCGGTAGCATCGATGTGGTCTTCAAAAAGATGCAGTCCAGATGACGCCATTGAACACCGCTGCAGCCGTCGAAATCGCTTCGCGAAAGTTTCTTGATCGGGCACGAAGTGTTGCAGCGCCAGAATCGTCCTCAACTCGGCGGGTGCTAATCCGGCTAGCGAGGTAGTGGGCGCTGTCGGAATGCCAATGGCCGTCAGAATAGCGGCTTCTGGCATGCTATGGACCAAGACAATACTCAGATTGAAGTCCTCGCTGGAAATCTGCTGCGCCACCAACCGATGGAGAAACTCACATCGTTTTCCCGCTTCGCAAATGGGGCGCATCTCCACCACCAGCCCCAGGATATTCCTTGGTGAGGATGTGTCACGGACCACGAGGATCGGAGATTGTGTTTGTGCCAGATCAGGCTGCAACGCAAGTTCGTTATTTTGGCCAAGAACGACAACGCCCGACTGGGTGAGTTCTGCTTCGGTGAAGTTCGCGCAAAGCTGCGCGAACAGCGCTGCCCGGTCGATGGGCAAGTCGCGGAATCTCCCCCGTGGGCGGATTTGATTCCAAGGCGGCGGTAGCGAATAGACCGTGGAAGCATCCACAATCGATTGATAGATATTGGTAAATTCCACTCGCGACTCCTTTCGTCGGGCAGGATGGTAGCGTCCTAGCTGATCAGGCAGCTTGAGAAGGTTGAACTTCCGCAGGGCTGGCAGCCGCCGGTGAAATCGAAGTTCTGCCTGGGCCGACTTGAAAAGGCAGTTCGGCCGGCGGGGCGTATTCTTCTAGTTTTTCTGCGGCTCGTCGCGCCCTAACCAATTCAGCACGATGCTTGAATCTTTCGCGGGCTAGTGCGATGCGTGACTCCTCCTGGATGTGGGCCATTGCGGCGATCTGGAATTTGACGCGCTGCGACTCCGACTCGATCGGCAGGCTCGATACCTCGATCGATTTGAGCTCGAGTCGCAAAGATCGTTGATAAATCTCATCTGCTTCCGAAAGGATGCATCCGGAATCGATCCGCAGCATTGCCTGGACGCCGACCTCGCCGGCGCCGAGAGCAACCTTCATTCGCGCGGCGAGGGCAGTCCGCCCCGCTCGGAGTTCACGCTCAATGGTGACCGCCGCGACCATGTTTGGAGTATTGAATAGTGGCCGAATATCATAGTGCAGTCGCTCCCAAGTCCTCACCACCAGGTAGGGTAATCCGCATTGGGCCGCGATTCGGCGTTGCTTCACGTCGGCGAGCGTGAGCAGTTTTAGCTTTTCTTCGAGGGCGGGCGTGAGCTTTACATTGACGACCGCAGCAACGACCGGGTGATGCAATTCCAGTTGGCGCAGATCGGCGCCGCGAGCTTGTTCCTGGAGGTAGGCGATCGCCCGGCGAAGCGTCTGATCGCGTCTTGTTTGTTCCGCTTGCGAGTTACTGGCGATCGGCGTGTGATCGCCGACCAACTGGTGTGCAAGACTCCACCGCCACTCGGGACCGTGTAACGCGCGCGATAAATGATTGCCGGAACGCATGAATCGACCTCCTTGCCGATAAATATATCACTTTAGCAGTTGTCTTGATTGTAACACTGCTAGCGCTGGCAATGCAAGCATTTCGATCGAAGTATTTCCCTGCAAAACAAGCGAATTCAACAAAAAGGAGTTGCGACAGAAACCATTTTTGAGGAACTGCGACCGGAATTGGGTTGCATCGGGGCCCCCCGGCTGCATCGCCCATCGCCTACTAACGGAGTCGCCTCAAGCTGGCGTTTACGCAGAAACTGGTAGAGCCCTGAAGTTGATGTTTATTTTGAATATTGGAATCGGCTTTCCTTGGCGATGGCCCAAAGCGAAAGCCGCATTCGCGTAAGTTCACGAGATCACGCCTGGCGCATCGCCCAGTGGAGAGACCGCCCTATTGCTTTCTCGGACTGCACGCGCGATCGAAGGAAATCCGCCCTCTCATTTGAAACGGGCTAGAGCCTGTTATGCACTTGAAAATTGATTTTTCAGTAACAGGATAACGGCGGCGATCCAGTGCCAGCCTTTGAGCGTCTCTGCCAGGCGTTCGTAGTCGCGGGCTAGTCTGCGGAAGCGGCCCAGCCGACCGAAGGTTTGTTCAACCACCCAGCGGCGAGGAAGGAGCACGAAGCCTTTCTTCGCCTCGGTATGTTTGATGACTTCGAGCTTAATCTGATGCTGCTCAGCGGCGGCTGCTGCGTCTTCACCGGTGTAACCTTGATCGACAAAGGCAAGCTCCACGGTTTGACCGCTCACCGCCTGGACCTCTTGAGCCAGTGCGGCAACCTGCGCCCGCTCTTGCTCATTGGCGGGCGTTACGACCAAGGCTAAGTGGTGGCCTAACGTATCCACCGCGATATGCACCTTCGAGCCCTTCTTCTTTTTCGCTCCATCATAGCCCGCACGAGCGCCACTCTCCGGCGTCGATTGCAAGGTCCGCCCGTCGAAAATCGCCGCAGAAGGAGAGGCGTTGCGGTGGAGCGCCAAGCGAATCAGCTCTCGCAGGTCATGCGCCGCATGCTCAAAGACTTGGGCGTCGATCCAGCGCCTTGCCTGTTGATACACGGCCGTCCAAGGAGGGAATTCGTGAGGCATGTAACGCCACTGGCAGCCCGTTTTCACCACGTACCGCAGCGCATTATACAAATCTCGCAGAGCGTACTCGCGCTGAGGCGCATCCTCACGCATCAACGTCAAATAGGGCAGCAAGAAATGCCATTCCAGATCCGTTACGTCGCTTGGGTACGACTTCCATGTCGTGTTCATCTACCTAACGTACTGACATTACACGATTTAAGTCAATAACAGGCTCTAGAGACTTCGTTGTCATCGTTGCCGCCGCCGAAAGCCAAGCTCATGAACCCGCTCAGCAGTACCATCTAATCAGTGCATGCTTGTCATATGGTCGCTTGAGGATTGTTTCCTTCATTCAAATTGGTTGTTGGGAGTTGCGATCTGCCGACCCATTGAAATCGGAGTTTCCAAGAAACCATTTTGAGATCCCTTGTTTGTTTCCGACTTGAATTTTCTGAGCCTGGGTGAGAGCAGCGGCGCCAAGTTCGTCACGCTAAATTCTTGGCCGATTTGCGTCATTATTTAAGTGAGAGAGGAATTAGTTGCGCGATCGTCTTAACACAAGCTCTGTTAGCAATGCCCCTTTTTTATACGCTGGAGAAAGCTATGTCTCACATCGTTCAAATTCATTGTCAGGTTCGCGACCCCGTCGCGATCCGCGCGGCCTGTCGACGGCTCCAAATCGTCGAGCCAACCTATGGCGCGGCGCGGTTGTTCAGCGCCGAAGCGGTGGGCTGGTGCGTGC
>JBKJSI010000848.1:0-5524 GCA_046595915.1 Pirellulaceae bacterium | reverse complement strand
AAGAAATCAAAGAAGAAGGCGGCGGCGCCGAAAGCGAAAAGCAGTGTGCCGCCCAAATCGGCGCCTCCGGGGCCGGGATGGATCGTCGTGCGAGGTGCGCGGCATCACAATTTAAAGTCGATCGACGCATCGATTCCACTCGGTGCATTGACGGCCGTTACGGGCCCGAGTGGTAGCGGTAAGAGTAGTTTGATCAACGATGTGCTCTGCGCGTCGGCGGCTCAGATTTTGCATCGGGCGACGGGCGCGATTGGTGCGCACGATAAGATCGAGGGGCTAAAGTTCATCGACAAAGTGATTCGCGTCGATCAGCAGGCGCTCGGTAATTCTCCTTCCAGCAATCCGGCGACGTTCACTGGGCTCTTTGAACTGATTCGCACGCTCTTTTCGCAGTTGCCCGATTCGAAGGTGCGAGGATATTCGCCGCGGCGGTTTAGCTTCAATGCGCCGGGCGGGCGGTGCGAGGCTTGTGAAGGCAATGGTCAAAAGCGGATCGAGATGCACTTTTTGCCCGATGTTTGGGTCGAGTGCGAAACATGTCGCGGGCAGCGGTACACCAAGGATACGCTCGATGTGAAGTATCGCGGGCACTCGATCAATGATGTGCTCAATCTGACTTGCGACGAAGCTCTCGCGCTGTTTGAAAATCTGCCGAAGATTCGCCGGATTTTGAAGACGCTGTGCGATGTGGGTCTCGATTATTTGACGCTCGGCCAATCGGCGCCGACGCTTTCGGGTGGTGAAGCTCAGCGGGTGAAGTTAGCGGCGGAGCTTTCTCGGCCCGATACAGGGCGGACGCTTTACTTGCTGGATGAGCCGACCAATGGATTGCACTTTGATGACTTGGCGAAGTTGCTCGAAGTGCTGCATCGCTTGGTCGATATGGGGAATACGGTCGTTGTCATTGAACACAATCTCGATGTGATCAAGTCGTGCGACTGGGTGATCGATATGGGCCCTGAGGCGGGCGATCGCGGCGGCGAAGTCGTTGTCGCGGGGCCGCCAGAGGAGATTGTTGCTTATTCCGAATCGGCGAAGGCGAGTCGGCGGTCGTATACGGGCGAGGCTCTTGCGCCGGTCCTGGAGGCGGGTAAGCGGGAGATGCGGAAGGTTTATGACTTTGCCGCGGATGTCAAAAAGAAGCTGGGCGATATCGATATCGATGATGTCGGCAGCACCGTGAAGATGCCGTGGGAAGCGGACGGGCGGAAGTGGCATACGAAGGATCGGGTCGGCCGCAAGGGCGAGCCGTGCAAATGGGACGGAAGGATTTTGGAGCGCGTGGTCGATCGGATTCATGAGCTCGGCGCGTTCGCGGAAACGAACTGGAGCGAACGGAGCGTGGTCGAGATCACGGCGGAGGGGCGCGCGGATACTTGGTTCTTCCATGCGATCACGGGCGAGGCGTGGATGCTCAAGATGAAATTCCGGCTGCCGAAGTCGTCGTTCAAGTGCGATGCGCTCGAGAAGGGGCTCGACTTGCAGACGCTCAATGAGCTCGACGACATTCCGATGTATAGCAATGAGTCGCGGATCAAGACGAAATCGATCGGCGGCGTGTGGCAAGAGATTCAGGTCAATGCACATTCGCTCGCGGAGATCGATAAGCCGATCTTTTGGGAGTTTTTGGATAAGGCGGTTGCCGGTTTTCAGGAACAAACGGAACAGCGCCAGAGCGATCCCGAGGCGGCGATGCCTTGGAAGAAGCTGGGGCTGGCGTGGCATCTGCTCTCGAAGGGCTTTCCGCCAGGGAAGAAGATCGATTGGGATCCGAAGCTCGTTGAAACGGTGCTGAACGAGATCAAGAAACTCGCGCGGGAAGTGCGGATCAATGATCGGCAGCAAAATGTGATTGAGCTATCGCTGCCGGGTCAGTCGAAGCCTTGGGCGTCGATCTTTACGAAGCGCCCGCAGGGGCTCGATTTGCATCTGAGCGGGCCGAAGGGGCAATTTGCATTCGGGCGGATTGCGGAACTAGGCATCGAGCGTGATTTGGAAACGCGATTGCCCGGGCGCGATGTGGTTCAGCTGCGGATTCGTACAAAGCAGGATTTGACGCGATCGGACATGGCGGAGTTTTTGTCGGCCCATTATGAGGCGGCGAAACAGCAGCCGCAGAAGCCCGATAGCGAGGATTAGCCGAGGTCAATTCGCGTGAGAATATTCACCCACTACTAGCCAACAAACAGTAACCCTATGTCGACTGTGCCTAAACCTGATGAACGCATGGCGGATGCCGTGCTGCTATTTCGCTTTTCGGTTCCCATTCGCAAACGGGCGTCGCTCTGGAGCGCTAAGGGCGCCGATTTGCCGGAGGAGTGCGTCATTCCGAATTTTGGTCAGCTCGATCAGAAGCCGGTTTTTGCGGAGCTGCGCGGCGGTTGGAGTGACGCGGGACTCGCGTTTTCGCTGCGCGTGACTGGCAAGAAGGAGGCGATCTGGCGGAATGAGAAAACGCCGACGGCGGGCGACGGGCTGCAAATCTTTATCGATACGCGGGATACGCACAATATTCACCGCGCGAGTCGCTATTGTCATCGGTTTGTGTTTCTACCGTTGGGCGGCGGGGCGGCTGGAGCGAAACAGCTGCATGAGCCGCTCGCCTCGCAGCTGGGCATCAATCGGGCGCGGGAATCGGCGAAGCCGGTGGAGCGGGATGTGCTGCAGGTGGTTTCCAAGCGGCTCGATGGCGGGTATCAGCTTGACTGCTTTTTGCCGGCTGCGGCGCTGACCGGATTTGATCCGGCGGAGCATCCGAAGCTGGGGTTTCATTATCTGGTTACCGATCGCGAACTGGGCGAGCAGACTTTTGCGATCAGTTCGGCGTTTCCCTCGGATGACGATCCGAGTTTGTGGGGGACGCTGGAGATGGTGAAGTAAGGAAGGCGGGGCGGCTATTCAGTCGCGGGCGATGTCGCGGTTCCCTGCTCGATTCAAAAAGTGCTTGTTTTTCATTAGGTTGCCTAGATGGCCTAGATGGCCACTATCTGAGGTCAGGTTGCCACATCCTTGCTTAGATTGCCAAGTTGGGTTGCTGTGGGGGTTGAAAACAGGCTTGTTTTTGCAAGGTGATCAAGATGCTCAAGATGATCACTATCTGGGGCGAGTTGGTCACCACATGCTCAAGATGATCAGGTTCAGCTGCATTTTTTGGGAGGGGGAGGTGGATTGTTGCCAAATTGGGTGCGCAGCGGGATCGGGGCAGCCAATTTGGGCTGCTTCGGCGCTAGGCCTTCATGTCATCGTAGGAAATGAGTGGCGCCATTTGGGGAACAAAATTTGGAGATTTTTCGCTCTGCGAGAGCTCAATTTATCGCCAGATGCGCCAGCGGTTTGGCGGCCAGTAGCAGACGGTAACGACGCCATTGATCTTCTTGCGGGGGACGGGGCCGAAGTAGCGAGAGTCGAGGGAGTTTTTGGAAAAGTCTCCGAGTACGCAAAACTCGTCTTGGCCCAGTTGGTCTGGGGATTCGCGATCGACAAACGTCGCGGCAGGGTAGCCTTCGACAATTTCACTGAGATATTCAATGCCCGCGATTTCTGGCGGCGGCGGCTGCTTCTGGCCATTGATAAAGACGGCGCCATCCTTAACGACCACCGTTTCACCGGGCAAGCCGACGACGCGGCCCACGAAGATGACCTGCTCCTTGGAGCTTCGGTCGGGCGGGGCGTAGGTTACTAGATCCCACCGCTTTGGAGCTAGAAATAGGGCGGACATCACGAGATCAGCGCGGTGATTCTCGACGGAGGGATTTTTGGCGACAGAAAACTTTTTACATTTTTCACAAATACCATCGTTCGCGCGATCGTCTAATCCGCTTACTGGCGACTCCGGTTCCGTCGCTCGGACGAACAACGTTGCGCCGCAATTCGGACACTTGTCAACACGATGTGCGCCGATCAATGTCGGCGCACAGGCAAGCTTATTGCATGCATAGGGGTGTACTAGCGCTGTGCGTAAGAACGCCGAAGCGCCGAGTGCGAGTGCCGCTTCGCAAATTAGATTGGCGAAAAAATACCCTACTGATCTTGGCAAGGAGAGCTTGAACGTCATTTTGACGATCAGAAATTGCAGCAATAGTGAGCCTAACACGATCGCCCAAAACAACCCGACTTTCTGCCCAGTTGCGTTGCCGCCGTTAAGCAAAAAACGCTCCGCCATTACCTGCACAATCGACGGAGGGATTGCGAGCAGGAAAGCAATAACCGCGTGTCGCCATCGATTGTTTGGCGCATTAAACAATCGGGCCAGCGCCCAGAGGATTAGAATCGACCCTGCAATCACGAGCGCGATAAATGTAACGATGATGATCAGGGTCGTCATTGCATGTTTCCTGCTCAGTGCCTAGCGGGAAACATCTTATGCCATACCGCTTAGGAAGTCTTGTTCTTTTTCCGTTCCCGCTCCCGAACATGTTTCGGCGGGATTACGTTGCTGGCGAGGCCGAGTAGCTCCATAAGCTTGATCTCGTAGTAAACGATGTCGATTTCCCACCAGCGGTGTTGGTTGCTGGCGCTGGCTTGGTCGTAGTGATGGTTGTTGTGCCAGCCTTCGCCGACCGTGAGGAATGCCACGAGCCAGTTGTTGCGGCTGTACTCGTCGGTGTTGTAGTTGCGATAGCCGAAGAGATGGGTGAGTGAATTGACTGACCAGGTGATGTGCCAGACGGCGACGGTGCGGACGAAGACGACCCAGACCAGAAAGCTGAGGGCGAGTTGCTTGCCGGCGGGATGGCCGCCGAAGAAGGCGTAGCCAATGGCGTAGCCGATGCTCGTGATGATCAGGGCATGGGCCAGGTAGATCACGACTTGGAGCCAGCGGTATTTCTCTAGGGCGAAGTAGAAGCGGTCTTCGAGAATATCACGGGCGTATTTATGGAAAGCAGCGATGTCGTGGGTGCCAACGTTGTGGAGCATGAGCCAGCCCATGTGGCCCCAGAACCAATGGACGTGGGGGCTGTGCGGATCTTGTTCGGTATCGGAATAGAGATGGTGAATTCGATGCCAGGCCACCCACTTGGCGGGCGTATCTTCCATTGAGCTCATCGAGAGCATGACGAGGCAGCGTTCCCACCATTTTGGCGTCTTGAAGCTGCGATGCGTTAAGAGGCGGTGGTAGCAGAGCGTGATGCCGGTGCCGAAGATGTGAATACTCACGATGCAACTGGCCAGGCCGATCCAACTGAAGAAGTAGGGAACGAAGGCGAGCAGCGCGAGCGTGTGCATGAGCGCGAACGAAACGACGTAGATCCAGAGGATGTGCGATCGCTTTACCGTGGGCGGCAATGGAAGCCGATCGGTGGGGCCGCCAGTCCAGGGTTCGCGCGCCGTGATGACTTTCCGCGAGGAGGAGGGGAGGGTGCTTGGTTCTTCGACGACTTGTGCCACCGTCAGTACCTCTGGAAAAGTCACCGCTTGGGGGAGACGAAAACAAGTTAACCTAGTGCTTTGTCACAGTTAGATTTTGGAGTTGATCCGAGCCGTGTTTAGAAAACAAAACAGACTGAATTAGTCTTGCAAAACA
>JBKJSI010000813.1:0-11397 GCA_046595915.1 Pirellulaceae bacterium | reverse complement strand
ATCGCCGGGCTCGCCACGAATACGACATCATCGACACGCTGGAGTGCGGAATGGCCTTACTCGGCAGCGAAGTCAAAAGCCTTCGCAATGGGAAAGTGGTTCTCGACGACGCATATGGTCGTCTGAAGGGGGAGGAACTCTGGCTCTTGGGCTGCGAGATTCCCGAATATCCCCAAGCGACAATGTGGAATCACGAGCCGAAGCGCCCGCGAAAACTTCTGCTTCGTAAACCGGAGCTGCGAAAGTTCGCTGGTAAGGCGTCGGAAAAGGGCTTTACGATCGTTCCGCTGAAAATCTATTTCACGGCGCGCGGCCACGCTAAAGTCCTGATGGCGGTCGGCAAAGGCCGAAAGCACCACGATAAACGCGACGTGCTCAAGAAGAAGGATGTGCAGCGCGATATCCAACGGGCGCTGCGTTCTAAACGCTGAGCTCCAAAAACTGAGTTACAAAAAACTGAGCCGCGGCATTCATTCCCAGCGAGTTCATCCTAGCTATGCCATTGCTTTCGATCGAAAAGCTAAAAAAATCGTTCACCGAGCCGAACGGCCACGTCCTGCCGGTACTCGATGTGCCGCGATACCAACTCGATGCTGGCGAACAAGCGGCGATGATTGGCAAGAGCGGCTGCGGCAAGACTACGCTCTTGCACATTATTGCGGGCATCACGAGTTCTGATTCTGGAACGATTACTCTGGATGGGATCGACATCACTAAACGCAGCGAGCAAATCCGCGACCGAATTCGAGCCGATAAGATCGGTTATGTTTTTCAAACGTTCAATTTGCTGCCCGGTTTCTCCGCGCTTGAAAACGTTTTGCTTGGGATGACCTTCGGGCCGGGCAAACGGGATTATTCTCGTGCCGTTCATCTGCTGGAACGAGTTGGACTTTCCCATCGCGCGAGTCACAAGCCGAGCACGCTCTCTGTCGGCGAGCAGCAACGTGTCGCCGTCGCCCGGGCGCTGGCCAATCGGCCGAAGCTTATTCTCGCCGACGAACCCACCGCCAACGTCGACCCTGCCAACCAAGAATCGATCATCGAACTGATCCGCAGCTCCTGCACCGAGGAAGGCGCCTCGCTGATCTTGGTGACGCATTCAATGGAAGTCGCCGAACAATTCACTCGCCGCGATCGTTTAGAGCAAATCAACCTCGCCGTCGGCAAAGCTGTCGCGCCGAAGTCAAAGGCCTCGTAGCGTTCATTGCGGCCACTGGAGATATCAAGACATGAACCTCTTTTACATCGCCTACCGCAATTTGTTACAGCGCGGCGTTGCCTCTGCACTTACCATGCTCTCGATGGCCCTCGGTGTTGGTCTGGTCGTCGCGGTGCTCACGATCTATGGCGTGATCAATCAGTCTTTTCAGATGAGCAACAGCGTCGGATACAACTTGCTGATTGGGGCGAAGGGCGGTGATCTTCAACTTACGCTCAATTCGATATTTTTTCTCTCCAAGCCTGTTGAAAACGTTAATTACGACTATTTTCTCGAGTTTTTCCCTGCGACAGTGCGTCAGGAGGCCTACGAAAACTCGCTCGCCCGACAACGCACGCTCATGTCGCGCGAAATTTCAGAACCGCAAATGGATGCGGAATTGCAACTTGCCATGCCCGGGTTTGCAGGCGTTGCGCAGACTGCGCTCTTGAAACTTGCAGAGGACAATTGCAAAGCTCGCACGGAGCAAACGCGTCAAGGCAAGTATGCCGACTACACAGCCAAAGCCGTGCCTCTTTGTTTAGGAGACTATCTCGGCAATTTTCGCGCAGTCGCCACCACTCCAGAACTATTCAACGACCGCGTGCTCGATCCGCGCTACAACACCAAATTCACCTTTCGCGAAGGCAGGAATTTTGAACACAACTCGAAAGACCACGGCTACTTCGAAGCGATCTTAGGCGCCACTGCGGCGCGTGAGCTCAAGCTCAAGGTCGGCGATACTTTTCAAGTCAACCATGGCGAGCCCACCGGGCACGAACATGAAAATCTCTTTCACATCGTCGGCGTGCTCGATCGTAGCGGAACGCCCAATGACCGTGCGGCCTTCGTCAACATCGAGGGCTTCTTGCTAATGAATGATCATGCCAAGCCCGTGGCGGAGAATCTCACCGAAGACGACAAGACACTCTTCGATGAAGCTAAATCCAAAGCAAGTGAGTCTGAAACCGCCCAGGTGTATATTCCGCTTCCCGTCGAAGAGCGTGAAGTCACCGCATTCATGCTCCGCACGTCCGATCCAGTGCTCGGCGAGACTGTTAAGTACTTTGTAAACAAAGAGCCGCTGGCTCGAGCAGTTTCGCCCATCAGCGAAATCGAAGGGCTCTTTACCACGTTCCTCGCGCCGATCCAGCAAGTGCTATTACTTCTCACAGTCATGATCTGCGTCGTGGCAGGCATCAGCATTCTCGTCAGCATCTATAATTCAATGAGCGAGCGCAAACGGGATATCGCTGTCATGCGAGCGCTTGGCGCCCGTCGTGGGCAAGTGATGTCGGTGATCCTTTTTGAATCGGTGTTTATTGCGGTTGCCGGCGCATTCTCAGGGTTCTTTATCGCCCATCTGTTGATTTATCTCTTTAGCGGTCAGATCGAGACTCGCACCGGGGTTTACATTGGCCTCAAGTTCCCAGCGGTTGAAGTTGCTCGCAATGTTTGGATTTGGACCGAACTCTTCATCATTCCTGCGTTAGTGCTGCTCGCCATCGGCGCCGGACTTTTTCCGGCCGTATCGGCTTATCGCACAGATGTATCAAAGTCACTCCAGTCGTAGTACGGCGCGGAGGTATGCCTCACCCAGACCACGAAGTAACATGTACGCGACAACTCGTTCCCCTAGTCCTCGATTTCGCGCGAGTTTTTCCCCTTCGTGTGAAGGATTCGCCCCTTCGCTAGATCTCCGATTCCCAAAGTTGGACAACCACCCACCAATCCGCTAACGTGATGGCATTGCAAAGTTCGTCGGGAGAGAGAAATCGCTCTTTCACCGGCTTGAAGGGAATTCGCCGCAGGCGATTAATCCGCCTAGCGGCGTCAGGTGTTTGGCGTCAGACGAAGGAGTGGCTGCCATGACGACGATATTGGTTGTCGATGATTCGGCGGTCGATCGCAGACTGCTATCAGGAATCTTAGAAAAGCGAGCTGGCTTCTGTGTCGAAACGGTTGCCAACGGCGCGGAAGCGATCGCCAAAGTTCGGGAATCGCTGCCCGATGTTGTGGTCACCGATCTCAACATGCCCGAGATGGATGGGCTGCAGCTCGTTACCGCGTTGCGAAATTTACACCCGCAAATTCCCGTGATCCTGACCACCGCCAACGGCAGTGAAAGCGTGGCGATGGAAGCATTGGAGGAAGGCGCGGCAAATTACGTCGCCAAATCTCAGGCCGCCGAACGGCTCATCGCCTGCGTTGAACAGGTGCTGCAAATGGTCGGCATTCGCTCGACTTATCGCAAACTCAGCGAAGCGATGACCAGCGCCCATTTTCAGTACACGCTCGATGGCGATCAAGCAGTCCAGCAAAGCCTGCTCGAACTTGTTCAGCATCTAGCACAGGGCATGCAACTTTGCGATGCGACCGAGCAAGTCCGGATGAGCCTCGCGCTCGACGAGGCGCTTCGAATCGCCCACTATCGCGGCAATCTCGAGTTAACCATCGCCGAGTTGGACTCGCTCGAAATGAAGCAGACCGCAATCTTGACGAAGGTCGCGCAGCGCCGTGGTTCGGCGCCCTTTTGTGATCGCCGGCTCTATGTTGACGTTCGCATTACTCCGCAGTCGGCCACATTCCAAGTTCGCCACGAGGGCCCTGGACTCGATGATGTGGAACTCGATAATCCCCATGATCCGAGCGCGATCAAGTACAGCGAGAAGCGAGGCGCCGTCCTCATGCATCTCTTCATGGATGATATTCAGTTTGGCGCCAGCGGTGTGGAAATCACCCTGACCAAGCGTCGTAGTGAAGTCCTCGCCGCCGTCTAAGCGTGAAGCGGGAGCGCCCGCGATGAATACTGCCTCGCCGGCTCCACCTCCCGACACGCCGCTACAGCTCAATGATTTGACGCTCTATGACTTTTGCGTCGAGCCCGGGATCAAGCTCAGTTACGTTGTCAAAGAGCTCGAATCACAGCCTGAATTGCCCGGCGTCGTTGTCTACCGCTCCGCTACGCGCGATGTCATGGGCCTCATCCCGCGTGAACGTCTCTTCAGCCTCCTCAGTCGTCCCTTCGCCCTTGACCTTTATCTAAAGCGGACCGTCGAGGCGGTACTCGAAACCCTAAGCTTAGATCCATTTTTGCTCGCCTCGGATACCGATATTCAGCTCGCTACCGCCGCCGCTCTCGCTAGGCCGCGCGAGTGTGTTTTTGACCCCGTTGTCGTAACGCAGCCCGGCGTTTCACCACGATTGCTCGGCATGTATGTGCTCCTGTTGGCCCAATCACGCATGCTCGCCCGCGCGAATCTTACGATCCGCAAGCAGAAGGAAGCCTCTGACGCCGCCAATCAATCGAAAAGCCTCTTCCTGGCCAATATGAGTCACGAAATCCGCACGCCGATGAATGGCATCATTGGCATGACCGATCTCGTGCTCGAAACCGACCTCTCGTCGCGACAACGCGAGTATTTGCAGATCGTTAAGGACTCCGCTGGCAGTCTGGTCCAGGTCATTAATGACATTCTCGATTTCTCCAAAATTGAAGCGGGCCGTCTCGATGTCGAACAGATCGGCTTTTCAATGCGTGACGAGATCGGCGACCTGATGAAGACCCTCGCTTTCCGCGCTCAAGATAAGTTGATCGACTTTGCCTATCGCATTGATCCTCACGTTCCCGATGCCCTCATCGGCGATCCGGGGCGTTTGCGACAGATCCTTGTGAACCTGATCGGCAACGCGATCAAGTTCACCCAACGTGGTGATGTTACGCTCCGCATCGAGCTAGTTCGTCAAGAACGTGACGAAACACGACTCCGATTCGAAATCCGCGACACGGGCATGGGTATTCCCGCCAATCGCTTACAGCAGGTCTTCGTCGCCTTCGAACAGGTCGACAGTTCCATGACCCGTAAGTTCGGCGGCACTGGCTTAGGTCTCTCCATTTCAAAGCGCCTTGTGGAAGTGATGGGCGGCCAAATGGGCGTCGAAAGCGCCGTCGGGTATGGCTCGACATTTTACTTCGAATTGCCCTTTGGGCTCGATGGCAACGCCACCGTCGCACTACTTCCGCCACTTCCCAAAGAGCTTTTGAAACAGCGTGTCATGCTTATCAAGCGCCCCTCAAAAAGTCGCGAGTACCTTGCAGAGCTGCTTCAATCCTGGGGTCTCGACGTTTCGATTCAAGATGGCGGCGATCAACTCCTCGCCCACGTAAAAGAGGCCGCTTCGCCTTACCGAGTCATCCTTGTCCACGACACCCTCGATGGCGGCGACGGCGCGGGTCTCATTTCCGAACTCAAGAGCAAAGCCGCCTATCACGAAACACGATTCATCCTCCTCTACCGCGCAGGCGCACCCGCCAGTAACCATTTCGAACACGATTCACCCGAAACGATTGGTGTCTCCACTCCCGTCAAACACGCCGACCTGCTCGAAGCGCTTGCCCAGTGCGTCGCGCCGTCAACGGCTATCACTCAAAGCAGCCGCGCAGCCGAACAAGAAACCGGACTTCTAGCCAATTGGGGCCTGCGCGTACTTCTTGCCGAAGATAATGCTGTCAATCAAAAGCTGGCGACACTACTCCTCGAAAAACGTGGGCACGAAGTCACGGTCGTCGGCAATGGCAAGCTTGCAATCGATAAATCGGCCGAAGAGGATTTCGATGTGCTGCTGATGGACATCCAGATGCCAATCCTCGATGGACTAGAGGCCACCCGCCTCATCCGCGAGCGAGAGAAGGTGACGGGCGTCCATATTCCGATCATCGCCATGACCGCCCACGCGATGAAAGGCGACCGAGACCGTTGCAAAGAATCGGGCATGGATGGATACGTCTCGAAGCCGATCCACGCCGACGATCTTTATGCCGCTATCGACGAACTCGTGCCCATTCCGAATCGCCCCAGCAGCTCTGACTCAGGAATTCTCCGACGCAAGAAGGCGGACTACACCCATTGGGGAATCGATTGGCAAGAAGCCCTCCGCAGTACCGGCGGCGACGCCAATTTGATGCGAGAAATCCTTGGCGTCTTCCTCGAAGAATCGCCCAAAATGCTCGCCGAAGTGCGTCATGCGCTACAGGAGCAAGATCCCATTCGGCTCCGCCGCGCCGCACACACGCTCAAAGGCTCCTGCGGCTATTTCGCCGCCCATCACGCACAGTCGCTTGCCGAGATCCTTGAACACCACTCTTCCTCAGGTGATTTTCCAAAAGCACATGAGACCCTGGAAGAACTCCAAAACGAACTCAAACGAATCGAACCCGCACTTCGAGTTTATCTCCACGAAGAGGGGCAATAGCCGGAGCCAAAAATGCGGCCAATCCGTCAGATTTCTCATTTTTGAGCGAAACGGACTAATCACCGGATCTTCCAGGTGAATTTGGGCCTGGACCCGTGTCGTGACAGTCTTGTCTCGGAAAGGTAGAATAGGAGGATGCGAGCCGACCAGCGCCGATCTCTTCGAAGCAACCCTACTAGGCCCCAATGACTGTTAAACGCGTTACTTCCACCTCGGAATCGGCTCTAAAACTCGCAAAACTCGCTGCCCGCGTCGCTGCGGAGAATCGCGCCAGTAATGTCGTGGTTCTTGACCTCCAAGATCAAGTCGAATGGGTCGACTATTTCGTCATCGCCACCGGCACGAGTTCGCGGCAGCTCCGCGCGATTAGTGATGAAATTGAAGCCGAAGCCAAATCGCAGCTATCGGATCACCGCCGTGGCTCGGAAGGCTATGGTGACGCGAACTGGATGTTGCTCGATTTCGGCGACGTGGTGGTGCATCTCTTTAGCAAAGAGGCCCGCGAGCACTACGCTATTGAAGATCTTTGGGGACGCGCCCAGCGGGTTGACTTGACCGAGTTGCTGCGTAGCGTTGGTCCGATTGCGATGGCCGAATAGTGATCGAATCCGAGACGCGCACGATGAACCAGAACGAGCCTCGCGTTTTTCACGTTCCGGCTAACTTGGAAGGCGAAACGGTTTTGGGGGCCCTTCGCAAACTCGTGCCGGGCGCAAGCTGGGCCGATTTGCGATCAAAGCTGCGCAAACGTTTTTTGATGGTCGATGGCGGGCTCTGTGTCGATGAAGGTCGCCGCGTTCGCGAAGGCACTGTCATCAAGTGGATGGTGCAACCGATTCCCGCTCCGCCTTCGGAAGAAACTCTCAAGATTGTTTACTGTGATCGGCATGTGGTTGTCGTCGAAAAACCTGCGGGCATCACCACGCTGCGTCATGCTGAAGAAAGAACCTGGCCGACGCGGCGCAAGCAGCTTCAGCCGACTTTGGACGAAATGGTGTCGCGAGTCATCGGCAAGCAAGAAGCGGCAAAGATCACGGGCCGGAAGAAAGTTCGCACACGCACGGAGCGCGAAATACAGCGATTCGAACCGGCTTGGATTCGCGCGGTGCATCGACTCGATCGTGATACTAGCGGCTTGATGGTCTTCGCGCGGACCGTGCCGGCGGAGGTCGAGCTTATTCGTCAATTCAAAAATCACTCGGTGAAACGGTCATATTTTGCGATCGCCCAAGGCCAAGTGGCGGCGATGAAGATCGAGAATTTTCTGACCCGCGATCGAGGTGATGGGCTTCGCGGCAGCACGAAGGATGAAAAGCTCGGCGAGCGCGCGGTTACGCATGTTGAGCCTAAAGAACAATTGCCTGAACACACGCTCGTGCAATGCCGGCTGGAAACAGGCCGCACACACCAGATCCGCATTCACCTATCGGAACTGGGCCACATGCTTTGCGGAGAAAAGGTTTACAACCGCCCGCTCGGCGGCAAACTGATTCCCGATCCAAGCCAGGCGCCGCGACAGATGCTCCACGCCGTCGAACTCGGTTTTGTGCATCCAGCGACCAAAGAAGAATTGCATTTCAAGTCGGAATTGCCCAATGACATGAGCCGAGTGCTCTATCGCTTGCGGCAGAAAAATGAAAATCAAGGATCGACTTGAATTCTAAAGCGGTCGCAATTTTCTTTGCCAAGCGATACCAACCAATAGCTCGCCATGATCCATTGGAGCGTTGAAAGGATCAGGTAGATCCGATGGCTTCCATAAAACGATTCCGGCGCAGCGACACTTTGCGTGCTCCCATCCATTTGGCTCGAAAGAACGCCATGCAAATACGCTAGAGCTGGAATGGCCAATAGGAACAACAGCGTGGCGGAGAACCGTCGCCAGCTAAAATCCCGCTGTACTTCGGTCATCATCGCGATTGCAATCAGACACGAAAAAACATTCAGCCAAACTGTCACTTCGCGTGTCACGAAACCTTGAGCGGTGCTCCCCACGACTACGGTTCCCGAGGGAACCACAACGGCGGCGTAAAACGTAAACGCCCCCACCCAGAGGGCAATAAGGATTGCGGAAACGTAAGCCCGTGCTACTGCCATCGGCAGGTTATTCCTGGGAGGGCCTTAGATTCAGCCGCTGATCTCATACGAAGTGCGGCAATCCACCATTATGGCTCGACAAAAGCCGGCTTGCGCTGGGAACTGTCGCCAAATTCCTGCGTCCAAAAAAGGCAAGGAAATCTAGGTCAATTTACCTGCAAAATTCGCATTTCCTTGGCCTGGGTGTTATAAAAATAGGCGTCGCGCGGGCGATCACGTCATGGCAACCTTAATGGCATCTCAAGTTCAAAGTCGACGAGCATTGCCGCGCCTCCGTAAGTCGGAATCGCTCTCCGCGATTCTTTCTCAAGCGGGGCCACTGCCGGAAGAGCAAGTTTGGAGCGTCGTCGATCAGCTGCTGCAATACCTTGAGACGACGCATCAGCAAGGCAGATGTCACCGCTGCTTCTCTTTGACCACGATTGGAATCGATGCCGCCGGCGAGCTCGAAATTGCTGCTTCTGAAGCTCCGTTTTCGATTTCAGAACTCGTGCGTTTGCATTCGCCGCTGCCTTCCTGCTTGCGGCATGAGTTCGATTTGGTGCTTCCACCAAGCACGAATGACGCATCAATTGCTTTAGCCCACGCCGGCTTCGGGGGCGATGGAGTCGCGCTAGATTTATTCCAAGTCGCGGTCCTGACGATTCGACTTGTGTTCGATGTCGATGGCGAAAGGTTTCTCGCTTCGCCCTGTTTGCAAGAAACGCTCTCGCCCGATCTGTGTAGACTGCTTCGCGGAATTTTGTCCACCGATCGCCAAATTCAAACGCAAGCAAAACTATTAAGGGCCCATTTACCTGGCGCGGAGCCGCCCCCTTCCGAGCCGGTTGAACCGGAGGCCGAATTGGAAACGCCATTGGCTACCGAGGTGGAAATCAGTGCGTCGCCCGAGGCCATCACTCCCATTGAAACTCCCTCGATCGCGACAGAAGCAACGTTGCCGACTCCGCTGACGCCTTTGGCGAATGAAGCGGAAGCTCAGCACGAATCGCTACCTTTGCCTGTTGCGACGGAAGCCACCGTATCCCCAAACGCAGCTAATATGGCGTCCACTCGGGACATGGCCCCCACCCCTCCCTCTACGAGCGGCAGCCTCGCTTGGCTAATTGCCGGGGCGGTTATTGCCCTCCTGTTTGTCGGTGGCCTCGTGACGGCCGTTGTGCTCAATATGGAGAAATAGGCAATTCGCTGAAGAATTAACGCCTTTACCCAGGTGGCAACCAATTCGGCGCAAGTCTCTTTGCTGTAATTATTTACCTCCCAGCAACGCGACATTTCTTGATCAGTTCGAAGATAATGGCCGCCAAGGGGCTAAGGGCGTCCCGTTGGACCGTAGCATCGCTCCAAAACCTTCAGGGCGCATCATTTGACCTTTCCCATCAATCGTCACAACGCTACCATTGCTTGTTGCCTCACAGTGGATGGGGGCTCATTCGCATGAGGTCACCGGCAAATCGCGGTTTCCCAGCCTGCGCGGGGCCTTTTTCGCAGAGTTCTAGTGGATCTCCGTCGGCCTGGGCCGTTTTCCCAGATGTCTCGTTTGCTTGACCCAATTCGTGGGGAGCGAAGCCGGACTGAGCGGGGATTTCGTAGAAGCCGCTCGCGCCCGCCGTGCCGCGTCGAACTGTGTGTTCGACCGGTCCCTATTCAGCTGACTGGCTGTTGAACCAGTTGTCTGTTGAACCACGGGACCAATTGGGCCTCCTTCCTTTTTGTGGCGATTTTGTTGTCGCATTGTTGTTTTTAGGTGCTCCATGGATCTCAAGAAAGTTCGCAACATCGGTATTTCCGCCCACATTGACTCGGGCAAGACCACGCTCAGCGAGCGCATTCTGTACTACGCCGGTCGAATCTACAAAATCGGCGAAGTGAAGGGTGACGGTGATGGCGCGACCATGGATTACATGGACCTCGAAAAAGAGCGCGGCATTACGATCACCAGCGCCGCCACGATGCTGCAGTGGAAGGATCACACGATCAACTTGATCGACACTCCCGGCCACGTCGACTTCACCATCGAAGTCGAACGCAGCCTTCGCGTGCTCGATGGCGCCGTCCTCGTGCTCTGCGCCGTCGCAGGCGTGCAGTCGCAATCGATGACCGTCGATCGCCAAATGAAGCGCTACAAAGTGCCGCGTCTTGCATTCATCAATAAGATGGACCGCACGGGCGCGAACGCCTACCGCGTTGCGAAAGACCTTCGCGACAAGCTCGGCGCCGACGCCATTATGATGCAGATTCCGATTGGTGCGGGCGAAACCTTCGTCGGCATCATCGACCTTGTCGAAATGAAAGCCTATTACTTCGATGGCGATAAGGGCGAAGACGTTCGTCAGGAAGAGATTCCCGCCGAGATGAAGGACGAAGCCGCCAAGGCTCGTGCCGTCATGCTCGAAGGCATCGCCATGTACTCCGACCAGATGATGGAACTCCTGCTCGCCGAAGAGCCAGTTCCAAACGAACTAGTCATGGACACGCTCAAGCAAGCGGTTCAGCAGCAAGGCTGCACGCCGGTGTTCTGTGGCTCTGCCTACAAGAACAAGGGCGTTCAGATCCTGCTCGATAACGTCATCCGCTTGCTTCCTTCGCCGCTCGAGCGCGAGATCAAGGCGAAGGATTACGCGGATGAAACCAAGATGATCACGCTCCAGCCTGATCCAAAAAAGACCTTTGTTGGCATGGCCTTCAAAATCGTGGAAGACCCGCACGGTCAGTTGACCTTCATGCGCGTCTACCAAGGCACGATCACCAGAGGCGAAATTTACTACAATATGCGTACGCAGAAGAAAGAACGCTTCGCTCGCATTGTGAAGATGCACGCCGACAAGCGCGAAGAAATCGACTTCGCC
>JBKJSI010000774.1:0-11695 GCA_046595915.1 Pirellulaceae bacterium | reverse complement strand
CCAGCGGGCGGCTGCGATCAATCTCTTTGAGAAACCCCGCGATTGTGAGTACGTAAAACTGGGTAATCGTTTCGTGATAGCCTTCGGTGTCGGTATTTTTACCGCCGACCGATTCGTTGTAACCCTTGATCCGCTCCCGCAATGCCTCCATCGCCGCGGATTCTCTCATCGTGAAAACATGCCACAGCCCAACGCGAAGGTGGGCTTCATGAGTCCACTCGGCTTTGGGGAGCGAGTGATCAAGAAAGGCGGCGACGAGATTCTCGAGAGTGCGCATGGCGTATTCGCGGTAAACTTGAGGGTGGCGTGGATAACTTGTCGAACAAAGACGCAGCCGATCGGTGTCAGGTTCGACCGCGGCACGCTTTACTAATGCACAGCGGCTAAACCGCCATGAACGCGATTTAGACCGTATTTTTCCAAAGGATCAATGGGCATGGCGGCAGGCACGGTGGCCATCAGTAGAGTAGTGATATTCACTTGCGGAGCGCTCTTGGCTTTCGCTTCGCCGCTATCGGCGCAGGAAGCCGCCGACCTTCCAACCATTAAGTCCTGGATCCACCAGCTCGACGCCGACCGATTCGACGAACGCGAAGAAGCCGCCGCCAATCTAGCGAAATTGGGCGCCGCAGCAATCGACCCCATCGTCGATTCCATTGCCGGCGCGAGCCGCGAGCGCTTATCGCGATCCCTCAGCGTCCTCGTCAACGTGTCGGTCAAAGGAGAAGTCGCCGCGCAAGATCGCGCCGAAGCGGCGGTCGAATCGATTGCCAAAGGCAGCGATCCCCGCGCGGCGCGCTTTGCCTCAGGCTCCCTCGAATTAATTCACACCGCCAAACGTGAGCAAGCTCGCGAAATTCTCGTGGCCCTCGGTGCGGTCATTGGCGAGATTCGATCAGAAGAACTTAGCGGCAATTGGCGCTTGGACGAGGACACCGGCACGGTCGAAGTCGGCCCCAACTTTCGCGGCACACTCGAGGATCTCAAACATCTAAAGCGATTGACCAATGTGCGTTCGGCAACGCTTTCCCTCCCCACCGCCAATGACGAGTGGCTCAGCTCGATCATCGAAAAAATGCCCCAACTCCGCGAAGTGAATATCAAGCGCGCCAAAGTAACAGGCGCGGGTCTCGCAAAACTCAATGAACTCGCGCGTCTACACCACGTTTGGATTTGTTATTTGGCCGTCGATGAAAAAGGCGCCGCCGAGCTCGGCCGACTACCCGTCGTTAGCTACATCACTCTGTTCGGAACCGGACTGACAAAAAAGTTGGAAAACAATCTGATCGCAGCGCAACCCAATGCAAAAGTCGACATTCGCACCGGCGCATTCCTCGGCCTGGGAGGCTCGGAGGGAACACTTGGATTTCGCGTCGGTAGCGTCGCGCCTGGCAGCGCGGCCGAGAAAGCTGGAATTCGGGTCGAAGATTTTCTGCAAACCGTGAATGGTCAGCCCGTGGCCTCCATCGCCGATCTCACCCGCATCCTGCGCCCGGTCGAAGCGGGGAAAAAAGTACAAATTGAATTCCTCAGCGGCTCGGAGGCCAAAAAAGTCGAAGTCACGCTCGGAGAATGGCCATGATCCTGTCGGCACACACCTCCAACGGCGGCCCCATCATCGCCCGACCCGAACCGCTTTCGACGCGACGCATGCTAAAGCTTTTGAGAAGGCGGTTGGACAAGGTTGCGATTGGCAAACTATCCCAGAAGAAGTGCGGCGTGCGCGAAGTGCATCGCCTGCGCGTCGCGACCCGCAGAGCGCGTGCCGCTCTATTCGTTTGTAAACCACTGCTTTCGAAATCCGTGGTGCGCGAATTACAGAAGACGCTCAAATTGCAACGGAAGGCGCTTGGAGCGGTACGAGATTGGGATGTCCTAATCGCCCATGTCCTCTGCACGCCTGCAGATGAAAAGGCCGACCTCCGTACGGATTTGCTCTTTTACTTGGCCCGCGAACGTAAAAGAGTATGGCGCGACGCTTGCCGCGCTTGGGAAAAAGCAGGCACTGTCAAATCGAATGAGAGTAAGTTCCGAAAGTCAAACCGCACTTTAGGCGCTGAAACTGCACACGACCTCTTTCGCCGAGCGGTTCGCGAACCCCTGGCGACGATTCGCGAGGCGGCAACTACGACTCACGATCGCGGCGCGGTAGATATGAAATCGCTACACACATTCCGCATCGCCTGCAAAGAACTCCGCTACCTGCTCGAGTACCGCCAAGAAGTCACCGGCGAGGCGGACACATTGCACAAGCTTTCGCCAGCAATGGATATTCTCACCGAAGCCCAGCAGAGGCTAGGCGATTTGCACGATTGGTCCCGTCGACCAGAGCTGCTTCGAGCCGCCCACCGCGCGGCAAACCAAGGTGTGCGGAATTGGGTGGAAACCGCCATCGCCAAGGCGGAAACTCGTCTGCCCGGAGAGATAGAACGGTATCTAGCGTGGCAAGAGGAAGCCAATTTCACCGGCGCACTTTGCGATTTGGGCGCCTAGGAATGGATTTGAGTGACTCCTGATGCCGACGTAAGTGGCTAGGCAACCGGTATTTACGCCCAATTTGGCGATTTATCATTTCCCGAACCGCCTTGACGACATCGGCCCCACATTCGTAAATTGTGGGGCTTCCCGCAGGTTAACCAGATTCACGCAGCCAATCAGTAAGTCGAGTAGGTGATTCCATGGCAGTTCCAAAGCGAAAAAGCTCCAATTCCCGCTCCGGCAAGCGTCGGTCGCACCATTTCAAGGTGGCTCGCCAACTCAACTCTTGCCCCAAATGCAGCACGATGGTGCCATCGCATGTGGTTTGCCCCGATTGCGGCTACTACATGGGCCGCGTCGTCGTCACGCAAGAAGATGAAAAAGCTACCGCCTAATTCGCGGTCTGCCTAAGCATCCCCCACCGAAGACTTCCGTGCGGGCCGCGACGCCATCAGTGGCATCGCGGCCTCTTTGCGTTTATGAGGAACTCCTATGTCCAAAATCGCTCTCCTGTTTCCCGGCCAAGGCGCACAATCCATCGGCATGGCCGAACCCTTTTTGGCGGCCGCGCCCACCGCGAAGTCACTCTTCGATACCGCGTCCGAAATCCTCGGCTACGATCTTCTGAAGCTCTGCGCTGAAGGCCCGGTCGAAAAACTCGACTCCACCGCCGTCTCGCAACCCGCGATCTTCGTCACCAGCCTCGCCGCGCTGGAAGTGCTCAAATTACAAAAGCCCGAAGTCGTAGCTGACGCAACCGCAGCAGCGGGCCTCAGTCTCGGCGAATACACCGCACTCGTATTCGGAGGCGCGCTAACCTTCGAAGCCGGCGTAAGACTCGTCAAAGAACGCGGCGAAGCGATGCAAGCCGCCGCCGATGCATCACCCAGCACCATGCTCAGCATCTTGGGGCTGGAACGGGAAAAGATCGAGGAGATTTGCAACGAGGCCAGACAGCCCGGTGAAGTGCTGCAAGTTGCCAACCTCCTCTGCCCCGGCAATATCGTCGTCTCAGGTCACAAGCCTTCCTGTGCCAAAGCTGCGGAACTCGCCACCGCCGCCGGCGCGATGAAAACCATCCCCCTCGCCGTCGCAGGCGCATTTCACACGCCCATCATGTCCCCCGCCAGCGACCGACTCTCAAAAGCACTCGCGAGCACAACCTTCACCGACGCGAAGATTCCCGTCACCTCCAATGTCGACGCAACAGCCCACACGAAGAGCGGAGACTTCAGCGGACTCTTAGTCAAACAACTCGTGTCGCCCGTGAAATGGGACGATTCCATGCGGGCGCTGATCCTCGATGGCTACGAAACGATGTTGGAAGTCGGGCCGGGCCGAGTATTGCGCGGACTGATGAATCGAATTGGGCGCGAGCTAAAGAAGAAGATTGCGGTCAGCGGCGTAATCGACTAATCGCTACTTGTAGTCGCTGAGGCAAGTCGCCAACTTGGCGATCTCCTCTTCATTGTTAAACGCATGCAGCGCAATGCGAAGCCATCCATTGCGGCAACTAAGTACAATGCCCTGATCCTTGCAATGCGACCGAACCGCCATCGGTTCGCCGCGCGGCGGTAAGAAGCTGATGATGCCCGAAGAGCACTTGGGGCCACGATGAGAAGTTATCTTCGCGCCAATACGTTGGAGCGATTCACAGGCATAATCACCAAGTTCAAGCACTCGATCGGCTAGTGCGGTGCTCTCCGATGAGAGTCCATACTCCATCAGCAAATCAATGCTCGCGCCGAGCCCCAAGAAGCCGGGCGTGTTGAGTGTGCCACCTTCAAAGCGCGCGGCTTCGGGACGGAGCTTGAGAGCGATGCTCTCGAAACGGTGGCGGTTCTCAACACTGTTCCAGCCAATGCCAATGGCTCTTAAGCGTTCGAGATGTTCAGCCCGGATATAGAAGAGGCCAGCGCCCTCCGGGCCAAGAAGCCACTTGTGTCCATCTGCGGCGAAAAAATCGACCGGCGCTTTTGTGACATCCAGTGGAAAAACGCCCAGTCCCTGGATCGCGTCCAGAAACACCAGAACGCCGTGCTGATGGGCGAGCTCCACAACATCATCAACGGTGGTTCGCCAGCCCGTCGCATAGCCGACCCAACTAATGGAAAGCAGCCGGGTTTTGGAATCGAATGCATCGCGAATCCGCGCGAGCTCGATGCTTCCCCCGGGATCAGCCGGAGAAATCCGGCGGATCTCGACCCCGCGACTGGCCAAATTCAGCCAGGGATATTGGTTCGAAGGGAACTCATTATCGAAAAGCACCACATTGTCGCCGGGCCGCCAATCGAGGCCTTCGGCTACGAGCGTGATTCCGGCAGTCGTATTAGGAACGAGAGCAATTTCAGCTGGATTAGCGTTTACCAGTTTGGCCGCAGAATTGCGGCAAGCCTGCACCCCGCGGTCCCATTCGGGCCAAAATATATCACCCTGTTCGGCAGATTGGGTAAGCCAGAGAGCGATCGCGTTCTGGGCGGGCAGGGAAAGTCCGGCAACCGCTGCGTGATCGAAATAGGCCCAGTTCTGAGTGACCGGGTTTTGTGCCCGGAGGGCGGAGAAATCGACTTGGGGAGGCGGTTTCATTGCCATGAGCGGGTCATTTAGGGCAAAAATTGCATCAATTGGGAAGATTTTTCGGTCGGCTTGGAGCGACAAGTTGCCGATTTTCTTCGAGAACTGACTTTTTTGGCGCCAAAAAGGCGACGAAGACGAAGAAAACAGGCAATTTGGGGAGGCTCGATACCGATGACAGCGGACTAACCGCAATTATACTAGCCCCTGACGCGAACCGTGGGGACGCGGCTTTGAGCTACATCGTGGAAGAGCAACTCGGGGACGCTGTTCATGCCCAAGGTGTTGTCATTAGCCGGGTTAACGATTGCGGCGTTGCTGTTTTTGATCTTCCTGTTAGATCTGGTTCTCAGCTTCGCTATGCCCGCCTATGCCCCTTTTAAGGGGTTCAGCCTGCTAATGGACGTGACTTTCTTACTTTGCTCAGGCGGCCTCGCATTTATGGCCTGGCAAACTTTTAAGGGTTTGGATTGAGCAAAAAATGCTCCCAAAGCCTCGCCCGCAGTCAGGCACGCACTTCGTGGCCAGCATGGCCCAAGACTCGCGATAAGGCCGCACACCGCTCATTAAGCCGCTAAGCCAAGCATCAAACCCCTCTCATTGTTGGCGCAACAATGCGCAGCGGCGCCATCGGGGTCGTTATTCAGCAGATGAATTACGCTCGACAAGATCATCGAGCGCTCTTGGTAGTTACCCGGCCAATAGTTACACAGCCAAGCAGAATGCCTTAAGCCATGATCTCCCGCACCACTCTCCCCGCCACATCGGTCAATCGAAAATCCCGCCCCGCATAGCGATAAGTCAATTGCTCGTGGTCGAGCCCCATCGATGCCAGCAGCGTCGCATGCAGATCATTCATGTGCATTTTGCCTTCTACGGCAAACTGGCCGAATTCGTCGGTGGCGCCGTAGCTGAAGCCCTTTTTGACGCCGGCGCCGGTCAGGATCATCGGATAGCCGGTGATGTTGTGGTCGCGGCCGTCGGGGCCTTGGGCGGTGGGTTGGCGGCCGAATTCGCTGCCGAAGATCACGAGCGTCTCATCGAGCAGGCCGCGCTGTTTCAGGTCGGCCAGTAGTGCGGCGGTCGGTTGATCGGTTCGCTTCGTTTGCTGAATCAGGCCATTGTGCAGATTGGCGTGATGGTCCCAACCGGGCTGGCAGACTTCGACGAAGCGCACGCCGGCTTCGGAGAGGCGGCGGGCCATGAGGCATTGCCGCGCGAAGCTCCCTTCGGGGCCGGGCTTCACTCCGTAGGCGTCGAGCACATGCTGTGGCTCTTTGGAGATGTCGAGAAGTTCCGGGACTTCGCCCTGCATCCGGAAGGCCAGTTCATACGACTGAATCACGCCTTCGATTTCATCCGGCGCACTCGGCGACGCGGCAAGGTCGCGGTTCATCGCTTGAATGAGGTCGATTTGTTTGCGCTGCAGGTTCGTGGGTGTTTGGGCTTTGAGATTGGGCAGATAGCCTTGGTCGCTGAGCTTCGTGCCTTGGTAATGCGCTGGCAGGAATGCACTGCCATAGTTCACCACGCCGCCGAAATTGGGCGGTGGATTGATCGTAACGTAGCCGGGGAGATCTTGGTTCTCTGTTCCGAGCCCATAGAGCAGCCACGCGCCCATCGAGGGACGAGTGAGCGAGGCAATCGCTGCGCCAGTGTGGAGTTGAATCACAGCCTGGGGATGCGCTGGCGTATCCGTGTGCAAGCCTCGCAAAAAGCAAAAGTCGTCGCTGAACTTGGCGACATTGGGATAGAGTTCCGAAAACCACGTCCCCGTTTGGCCATGCTGGGCGAATTTGAACTTGGAACCGACCAGCGTGCCGCCGCCGGGGCCGACTTTGCCATCGAGCTCTTGAAGCTTCGGCTTATATTCAAAAGTATCAAGCTGCGAGATGGCGCCATCCATGTAGAGGAAGATGACGCGCTTCGCCTTCGTCGGAAAATGAGGCGCCTTCGGGGCGAGCTTGGTCGACTCGTCGGCAGTCGCTTTCTGTGCGCCAAGCATTCCCGCAAGAGCAAGCATGCCAAAGCCGCCGCCAGTGGTCTTGAGCATGCGTCGGCGAGAGAGTGGATTATTGAACATGGGTGAACGTCCCTGAGCGAGTATTTTTATGGTGTTGGTTGAATGGAAAACTACGTCGCAGTTAGCGCTTCCAATCCCAACCTGAAGCGTAAGCGAGGAACCCTCAATGAAGCATCGGCTTGGGATTTGTTCCTCAGCGTAAGTAACGAAATTCCGCCGAGCCGAAGAGAGCTTGAATAAAGCTCGCGAGGGCAGCAGCTTCGACCGACTTGGGAGTGACGACTTCTTCTTTCACGGCATCGTCGCCGGGCACCGGATCATCGGGATTCGGAATGGCAACGGCTTGAGCGCCACCCGCCTGTGTACCGCCTTGAGCAGCCGCTGCGGCAATATCTGCCTGAGCGACTGCGGTTGGCGGAGCTTTTGCTTCGGTTACCGATCTGCTTGTCAGTTGAGCGAATTCTTCAGGGCCGAACTGAGCCAGGTAGGCTTGTGCCCGGATGATTTCCGGGCCATTCGGTTCGCGACCTAACACAAGTCGATAAGCCTTCGCAAGTCGTTCTTCCGACGGCAGGTTCTCACCCAACAACAAATCGGCCAAGGCAAGCGAATTGCGCCGCACAAAAGCATCGTTGAGCAAGAAAAGAGCCTGAGGCGCGACGGTCGTCGAATCGCGGCCACCAGTCACCATCCCCTGTTCCGCGAAGTCAAACACCTCCAGCGGGCGCGGCGTGATGCCCCGAAGCAGCGGCAAATAAACGCTGCGGTTCTTGCTCTGATTCGCGAAATCCTGGAATCGCTTCGCTTCGGGACCATTATTGCGAAGCTCAATGACCTTGAGTTCCTTCGCCGGCGACGCCACAGGACGTTTGACATCGAGCGTCGAAGTCGTCGCCAACATCGAGTCGCGAATCTCTTCGGCAGTGAGGCGCCGAGGGCGATGTCGCCATAGATATCGATTCTCAGGATCGATTTGCTGTGCGGCGTCGAGGCGATCGCTCGCAAGTTGATAGGTGCGAGTGAGCACGACCTCTTTGATGAGCTTTTTAATCGACCACTGATGTTCCACTAGACGATTAGCGAGATGGTCAAGCAGTTCTGGATGTGAAGGCTTATCCCCAGTCGTTCCAAAATTATCGACCGTTTGAACAATCCCCTTACCCATCAAGTGCGCCCAAACACGATTGGCCGCGACACGAACCGTGAGTGGGTTCTTGTCGCTCGTGAGCCACTGCGCCAGTTCGAGGCGACCACTCTGCTGCGGATTGACCTTGGCGACGCCCGGCACTTCATAAAGCGAAAGGAACCCGCGCGGAACAACCGGCCCGAGCTTTTCCGCTTCGCCACGAATGCGAATCTCCGTATCCGCGATTTCCTTCGAATCGCGAACGCCCATCGCGACATCGCCCTTCGCGGCGGGGTCGGTAAGCGCACTGAGTTCTTGTTGTGCCCGATTCATCTTTTGGCGAAATTGAAATTGCTTCGGGCGACCGTTGGGCTGAATCTCTTTCCCCTCCGGCGTACCAAAAATCGCATCGAACTCGCCCTTCGCCTTTTCATACGCTTTTTGAGCCACTTCGATCTTCGCCGCGAGAGCCGCTGCATCTTCACTATTTCCACCGCCGAGGCTAATCAGCAAGTTCGGCTCATAGTAATCGAGTCCACCGCCGCCCATTTTGTTACGCAGCGCCGAGCAGTTATCGCTGCTGCGAAAGATGCCCGCCAAGGCGTAATAATCGGTCGTCGGAATCGGGTCAAACTTATGATCATGGCAACGGGCGCAGCTCACCGTTAACCCCAGCACCGCGCGACTTACGGTATCAATCTGCTCATCAACATTGTCCATGATATAGCGGACTTTGAACCGCTGATTTACATCCTTCACACCAATCGCCAAGAACGCAGTTGCGACAAGCTGCTGAGTCTTCTCCGGAATCGAACTCGCAGGAAGCAAGTCGCCCGCGACCTGCTCGCGAAGGAACTGATTGAAAGGTTTGTCGGCGTTGAACGACTCGATCACGTAATCGCGATAGCGCCACGCATGTGGATAAGGCAGATTCCGCGCCGAGCCCGTCGACTCACCGTAGCGGGCCACATCAAGCCAGTGCCGCCCCCAATGTTCACCAAACGCACTCGAAGCAAGCAGGCGATCGACAGCGGTTTCTAACGCCTTAGGCGATTCATCTGCCTTAAACGCGGCAATCTCCTTTGGCGTGGGCGGAAGACCCGTCAAATCAAACGCGACGCGTCGCAAGAGCGAATCCTTGTCCGTAAGTCCCACCTGCGGCAGGCTCTTTTCCTGAAGCTTGGCGACAATAAAGCGATCGACTTCCGTCGGCGCCAAGGTATTGTCACTGACGCTAGGCACAACAGGCTTCGTCAGCGGCTGCCAAGCCCAGTGATTCTTGCGAAGCTTTTCATACTCTTCGCCGTAATGCCCCAGATCAGCTGGGATCTCAACCGGCGTCCAAAGAGCGCCTTCAGCAATCCAAGTCTTCAAATCCTCAATCTGCTGCGGCTCCAGCTTCCCTTCCGGCGGCATCTTCGGCTTGCCATCGACATGCGAAACAACCGCAATGAGCAAACTCTTCGCAGGATCATTCGGAACCACCGCCGCCCCACGTCCACCGCCCGTAATCAGGCCATTGCGATCATCGACTCGCAGCCCGCCCTTGGAATTCGTCTCCGCCGAGTGGCAGGTGTTGCAGTTATTGACAAGGATCGGGCGAACCTTCTTCTCGAAGAACTCGAGCTTCGCCGCATCGGTCTTGGCCGACTCTGGCGCCGTCTCTTGAGCGACCAGATTGCTAGATGCAAACGCGATCAGACAAACCAAGATTGCGCAAGCGCCGCGCCACGTCGGTCGATCGAGGAATAGGGAAACACAGCGCCTCAGCAGCTGCAAACTCCTCTCCCAGTTTGCAGGCGCACCGCGGCGCTGCGTTTCCGAGCTCCTCGATCGGCGAAAATGGCTGGCCCGAAAGTGACTGACATAGCGAAAGGACGCACTCGAGGCGTTACGGGTTCGCTTTTCAAGACCACGACTCCCGCGAGCGCGGTCATTAGCCTTCAGTGATGGTGTTGTATGGGACATTGGAAATCATTTCCGAGGCGTGTTCAGATTGTGTTGAATTAAGGTGTGTTTTCGATCAAGCTCAATATGCTCGTCAATAAACAAGGTCTGTCTTCGGCAAGTCAATCGGCGTCAACTCCGGCGAGCCTTCCTTGATTTCGAAACGAAATTTGGAGTTCTCTCGATTGCGATAGCGATTGCCTAAGCGATCGCGAACGCCCATCTCCAAATTGGTATCGGTCGGGTCAGGCGCCCAAGTCACGAGAGCGACATAAACCCCAGGCCGAGCGCCCTCTTTCGTGGACTGAGTATCCGGGTCATACGTCTGAATATTGAAAACGCCCTCGGCATCGACGCGCCCCGCAGGACGCACGTCGGGCTCTGTCCCCGCTTCAGGCACCAGCGTGACCAAAGCCCCCTCGGCCGGAAGGCCAGCAACCGTCAGCTTCCCTTGCGCGGGGAAAAGGGGAACTTCGTTGCCGCCGGAACACCCCAGCAGCGACAGCGCCGCCAGGGAGCAGATCAAATGCAACATTCGGCGCCGAAGCGATGGTTGGTATCGCATGTCAAACCTATCCTTATGAGCTGAGTATCCTAGCGGAGTGGACGAATGAACTCAAAGAGAATTAGCGATTGATCACGCCAGAAGGAATGATTTCGCCGCCATTGCGAGTCAGCAGCGAAACCACAACGTTGATATTCACGTTTTCATTCAGAAATTGGACAGATGCATCTCCCATCGCGACTTGCGCACCGCCCGGATGGAACGAGTAAATCTGCGAGGCATTCGTGCAATTCACAGCACACGGGCCGTAGTAGTTATTGGTCGCCAAGTCAAAACCATAAAACCAGTTCACCGAACCACCGAGGCAGCAGTTGCCCCAAGCGCCGCCCGCAGTAAGTGCATTGGCAGGCGCAGCGGGATAAAGCTTTCGCTTGATATAAACCTGATTACGTGCCGCATCTTCGACAAACAAAATCGTGTTCGTCGTTCCATCCGTCACATCCGCAAATCGGCGATTCACGCCACGTCCTAAAATCCCGCTACCCGTTTGATCCTGAATCGGAATCGGATTTACATAGGTGTTATTCGTATCGACGGCATAGAAAGCGATATAGTCGAGTGGCGCGCGACCATTCGGAATGCCACGCGAAGTTCCATCTTTCCCACCAGGCGTCGAGGGGCAGACATACGGCGGCACAACCGTGCCGATGATCGGCTCATTGGCAATGTCGGTCCATGTCTTATTGAAATCATATTTATCTTGCACATTCGCTTGCTCAAGATAGTTAAGCAATTGCGTTGGCCAACCATTCGGCTGCGAGTAAGGCTTGTTCCGCATCCAGGCAAACGAGGGATTGTACGGCGCCATCGGAAAGCCGCCGATCGAACTCTCAAAGTTGTGACTCGCCAGCGCGATCTGCTTGAGATTGTTTTGGCAACTCATCCGCCGCGCCGCTTCACGAGTCGCCTGCACCGCAGGCAACAACAGCGAAACGAGCACGCCAATAATGGCGATCACCACCAGCAATTCAACGAGCGTAAA
>JBKJSI010000755.1:0-6729 GCA_046595915.1 Pirellulaceae bacterium | reverse complement strand
CTGGCTTGTGCATCGAACTTGCGGCATCTTTCGTATGCAATGCGGTCGCATAGTGAGTTGCATGGTGGGCGTTTGCCAACGATTCCAGTGCATGGTCCGGCGGCGGTGGCGGGGTCTTATTCACTGCGACTCAAGAGTCTTGGAATGCTGCCGTTTGATCATGTGGTGCTTTGCCCGGCGACGGATTCGAGTGCTTTTGATAATCCCTTTTCCATTCCTACGATCGAACAGCTGATGGCGCTAAAAGGAGTGCCGCTTTTGAATTTGCAAAAGCAGATGGGTGGGAGTTATGGTTTCGATATCGGTCAATATATTAACGGCGTGCTTGTGGCGGCGAAGGATGAAGGACGCGATCATTTCGCGATTCTGTCAGACGCCCCTGAACATTCGCGGGGATTAGGATTGGTTGCGAGTCACCCTGGCAATGGTCGCAATGTATTATTTGAATCGGGGCGGGTTTGTTTTGTGCCTGCCGTTAGCGACTTGGCCGAGGGGATGGATGACTTTTTTCATGATCGGTTCAGCCGGCTCGCGCCAGGGGCAGATTGTAATGATGCGGTTTTGGTCGAAAGCGGTCTGCCGATGATTTCGGTGATTTATGGTTGTGAGTCGAATTAGCGTATGCCCGACGAAGGCTTGACGTCGGAGAATCCATTTGAGTCGCCGCTAGAGCGCAGCGCACTGCCAGAAGCAGAGTTGGTGGGGCGCGGATTCAAGATTGCGATTGCGGATATTTTGTTTTGCACCTTTGCGGTCTCGCTGAGTTTGATGATTTCGTTTCAGCGTTGGGGCGGGTTTGAGGGGTGGAATTCAGTCTATTTCGCCTCGGGCATTTTGGTAGCTTTTTCAGCGAGTGTTTTCTTTACGGCGAATCGCCGTCGACAGGCATTGGGGCTTGAGTTTAGCGCCCTGGAGCCGGGTCACTGTGTTGCGCTGTTAGGCGGAGGATATCTGGCGAGCTATGTTTTTCAGTTTCTTGTTTCGTTCTTGGATGAAGCACAGGTTGGGGCGCCGATTCATATTGTGGCGCGATTCTCGACCGAGATTTTCAATATTGGGTTGTGCTTGTTCTTGCTCTATCGAACTGCGTTTACGCCTCGTTGGCGAGCATTTTTTATTGTCGCTTGTGCGTATAGCGTGATCTTTGGATTTTCCGTCATTTTGTCGATGTTCGGAAAACGATTTGATCTTCAAAATCCACTGACTCGAGCTGCGGCGGGATTTTGGCATTTAGGTGATAAGGCGTGGTATTTATGCGGCATTCTTTTGGTGGTTGCCTATTTGTTGGACATCTTTACGAAAGAGAAACGAGATTGGTTACATCATGCGGGAGTGTTGTCGGTCATCTCCGCAGGGGTAGCTTCCATTTTCTATAAACCCTTTGTGCAGCAAATGTTTTGGACGATGTACTACGAGTTTTTTGCACCATGAGTTTCACTTGGCCATTTCTAAACGCGGCTGACGCGGGTGCCGCCAAGGCGTTTTATTAGGCGGCGCATTTCGAGGACACTGAGCGTAGAGAGCACGCGTTGAACGGGGAGGCCGCTTTTGACGACTATTTCGTCGATCGCCATGTTGGGCTCGATGATCGCCTGTAAGACGATGGTTTCTTGTTCGTTGAGTTGCAACTCGACGGGATGGCGGACTTCGCCGAGAGTCGGTGACGAGATTTTCTTAGAGAGGGGGCCGAGGGCTTCGATGATGTCTTCGGAAGATTCGACGAGGATCGCGCCATCGCGGAGGAGGCGATGGCAGCCGCGCGATTGGCGGTTGTCGACGGGGCCGGGCATCGCGAAGACGTCGCGACCTTGTTCGCCGGCGAGACGGGCGGTGATTAAGGAGCCGGAAGCTTCGGGGGCTTCGACGACGAGGACGCCGAGACTCAGCCCGGAGATGATGCGGTTGCGCTGGGGGAAAGAGCCGGGGATGGGCGGCGACAGCGGCGGTGATTCGCTGATGACGGCGCCTCGCTGGGCGATTTCGGCGGCGAGTTCGACGTGCTCGGGTGGATAAATGTTGAGGACGCCGGAGCCGAGGATGGCGAGGGTACGCCCGCCGGCTTCGAGGGCGCCGCGATGGGCTTGGCCATCGATGCCGCGGGCGAGTCCGCTGACGATCGTGAAGCCGGCATTGGCGAGGCCGATTGCGATGGAGCGGGCGTGTTTCTCGCCGTAGCGTGAGCAGTGGCGGGTGCCGACCATGGCGACGCCGAGTTCATCTTCGGGTAGGAGTTTGCCTTGGACGAAGAGGACGCCGGGTGGGTCGGGGAGCTCGAGGAGTTTCCGAGGATAGCCTTCGCGGCCTTGGCAGAGGATGGTGATCTGTTTTTCTTGGCAGAGGGACCAAACGAATTCGGCTTCTTTGATGCTCGATTCGTCGCGAATCGCGGCGGAGATTTTGGGGCCCACGCCTTCGACGGACTCGAGATGGGGGCGCGGGGCTTTGAGGATTTCTTCCGAGGTTTGGAAGCGGGCGATCAGGCGAGCGCGAGTAATGGGGCCGACGCCGCTGGTGAGGTGCAGACGCAAATCGGCGAGGGTAGCGCTGTCAAGCGTTGGCGCGGGGATGGTCGTCGTGGTAGCGGGCTCGGTCATGGAAATCGTGTAGGCTGTTAGGGCGAGTTGTCACCAATCGACCTACAAGCGTACTGACAGGTACGGTCTGTTTCCACTATGTGGCGGTTGGACTGAGGCCAAATTTATTTCCAGAATGTCGCCCTTGAGGATTTTCCACATGAGTGTGCAACCGTTGTTTTCTAGGCGTGGGTTTGTGGGAGTTGCTTCCGCGATTGCATTGATGGGAGCGATTGGTCGCGTTAGCGCGACTGGCGCGCAGTCCAGGGTTTGGCCGGGCGAGGTTTTGCGCGAGTTTATTTATGAGAAGGCACCATTTCCAGAGTGTCATGCTTCGACGATTGTGGAGACGCCGAAGGGACTTATGTGCGCCTGGTTTGGAGGGACGGAGGAGAAGCATCCCGATGTGGGGATTTGGGTTTCGCATCGATCGGGGAGTGGATGGTCTGCGCCGGTCGAAGTGGCGAATGGTGTTTGGAGTGATGGAAAACGGTATCCGAGTTGGAACCCGGTGCTTTTTCGGTATTCGGAGGGGCCGCTAGCGCTGTTTTATAAGGTCGGTCCTGATCCGAGTTCGTGGTGGGGGATGCAGATGTTTTCGAGCGACCAGGGAAAGACTTGGTCGAAGGGGGAGAAGTTGCCAGAGGGAATCTTGGGTCCGGTTCGTAATAAGCCGGTGCTGCTGAGTGATGGATCACTGCTGTGTGGAAGTAGCACGGAGCATGACGGGTGGCGGCTTCAGATGGAGCGGACGGCGGATTGGGGGAAGAGTTGGGAAAAGATTGCGCCGGAGACGATCAACAGCGGTGTTGAGGCGATTCAGCCGACCATTCTGAAATTAGGCGGCGAGAAATTGATGATTTTGAATCGCGCGCGGAAGGCGGGAAAGGTGCTCGCGAGTACTTCGACCGATAATGGAAAGACTTGGTCGCAGCTGGCGCCGATTTCGTTGCCGAATAATAACTCGGGCATTGACGCGGTGACCACGAAGAGTGGCAAGCATTATTTGGTTTACAACCACACGCCAAAGGGGCGCACGCCGCTATGTGTGGCGGTTTCGGAAGATGCCGTGACTTGGCGGCCGGTGTATGTGCTGGAGAATGTTGCAGGGGAGTATTCTTATCCGGCCATTATCGAGGGGAGCGATGGGCTTTTACATATTACTTATACATGGAAGCGCGAGAAGATTTCGCATGTAGTGCTTAATCCGGCGAAGCTGAAGCCTGGGGAATATCTGAAGGATGGCGGTTGGCCTGCATAAATAAAAAAGCTTGCAGTCGCGGAGCGACAGCGCTACGTAGCGCTGTCGCTCCGCGACTGCAAGCTTTTGGTACCCAAGAAAAACAAACCGTGCCGAGAAATTCAAAGTTGATCGTCCTCTCCCACCATCAACTTCAAATTTTCGGCACGGCTCGAGGCGTGTCTTATTTTTGGTCGGCAGGCTTTAGAGGCCTGACGATTTTGTCTAGTTCTTGGATTTTCCCTTTAGGCCGCCCGAAGGCTTGCGTTTGAGAATCCTTAAGTGCATGCGGCGTGCCAAAACTTCGCTATCGCCCTTCTCCCCGAAGGGAAGTCGCTTCCGAACCTTGATTTCAGCTGATTTTTAAGGCTCACGGCGAATTGTCGGCTCCTGCTAGCAGTGTGGAGTTGCCCGAAACGTAAGCAGTGCTGCCGCGCGGATTGGCGAATCAGGAGCGTCGGTTATCTTGAGTGTGCAATTGAATCGCGATGAAATCACCCGCACGATTCTTCTTGGTTGTCAATCGCTTTACAGCAATGCGATTGAGACCGATACTCACCCCGCAGAACATGGTTTTAGGTTGATGGAAGTTCAAGGACCGGCGGCAAAGGAGCAGGGATGAGTCGACTGTCGATCAACGAACTCACCACGTTTCGCTGGACGTTCGAGGACGACATCAGTCATTACGCAGACGCCGGGGTGCGGTCGATCGGCATCTGGCGGCCGAAGCTGGCGGATTTTGGGGAAGAGAAGGGCGCTGAGCTTCTCAAGGAATCGAATTTTCGCGTTACCTCGCTTTCTTGGGCGGGTGGATTTACCTCCAGCGACCTTCGCAGTTTTGATGACCAAGTGCAGGACGCTCGCGAGACAATTGAGTTGGCGGCGGAACTCGACGCTCCGTGTGTAACGCTGCTGACGGGGCCGCGCGGGGCTTATACGCATCGGCATGCTCGGCGGCTCTTTCGGGATGCGCTGAAAAAGCTATTGCCGCTGGCGGAGAAGCTTGGCGTGCTGCTCGCGCTGGAACCAATGCATGAGTCTTGTGCGAAGGACTGGACGTTTTTGAATGATCTGGCAGAAGCGATTGATCTGGTTGAGGAGTTTGATCAGACCCCGCTACGGCTAGCGATCGACAGTTACCATTTTTCGCGCGATCCACTCTTTCGTGAGCATCTCGATCGGCTGGCGGGCAAGTTGGCGATTGTTTATTTGAGCGATAGCTTGGCGCATCCCAATTCGGAGCAGGACCGTTGTCGGCTCGGTGAGGGCACGGTGCCGTTGCGCGACTTTATCGAACAGATCGAATCACGCGGTTTTTCAGGCGCGTATGAAGTGCGGCTCATGGGGGAGGCGATCGAGCAGGGGTGCTATGACAAGCTGCTGCATGAATCGCAGCGATTTGTGCGTGAGCTTTTGCTGTCGGTTTGTGGGCCAGCTTAGGACCGACCGTAAATTAAGTTCGCAAATTGCCTTGTCCATCCTAACCCGAAGCGTAAGCGAGGCGCACCTCGCTTACGCTTCGGGTTAGGATGGGAACCGCTAAGTCGTAGTTGAAAATAAGGGAAGTTAATTAACGGTCGGTCCTTAGCCGCACCAATGGTGCGCTAGTCTGTTGCCGAAGTCTCTTGCCGCTTAGAATCCCGTGAATGCGGCAATACTTAGATTTACTGAAGCATATTCTTGATCACGGCGCAAAAAAATCGGATCGCACCGGCACCGGCACGCTGAGCGTGTTTGGTTATCAGATGCGATTTGATTTGGCGCAAGGCTTTCCGCTTGTCACTACCAAGAAATTGCATCTGCGGTCGATCATTCATGAGTTGCTCTGGTTCCTCAAGGGCGAGACCAACATCGCTTATCTGCGCGAAAACAAAGTCACTATTTGGGATGAGTGGGCGGATGCGAATGGAGAGCTGGGGCCTGTCTATGGCGCGCAGTGGCGGTCATGGCGCGGGGCGAACGGAGAGACGATTGATCAGATTTCGCAGCTGATCGATGGCATTCGGCGCAATCCTGATTCGCGGCGGTTGATTGTGAGCGCCTGGAATGTGCCAGAGATTGAGAAGATGGCGCTGCCGCCGTGCCATGCGCTATTTCAGTTTTATGTGGCGGACGGCAAGCTTTCTTGTCAGCTTTATCAGCGCAGTGCGGATGTGTTCTTAGGCGTGCCGTTTAATATTGCCTCTTATGCGCTGCTGACTTGCATGGTGGCTCAGGTGACAAAGCTTCAGCCGGGTGAGTTTATTCATACGCTGGGTGATGCACATCTTTATGTGAATCACTTAGACCAAACCCGCACGCAACTATCGCGAGAACCCAAGGCCCTGCCGCATTTGAATCTCAAAGATCGGGGGCAATCGATCTTTGAGTTTGTCTATGAGGATGTGGCGATTGAGGGCTATGAGCCGCACCCCGCGATTTCGGCGCCGATTGCAGTTTGAAAAGCGTTGCGTAGTCGCCGTCGCTCCCGCGACGCGAACTTTTTTGCTCCTGCGACTAACCCAAAATCTCATCGAGCATTTTGCTCATCGCAGCATCGAGTTTTTCGTCACTGTCGTAATCGCCATTGGCAATCGCCGCTTTGGCTTGGGCAACCTTGTCGGGGCGGAACTGGGTTTTGGTTTCCAGCGCGCGGCTGAGGAGCTCGGCGGCGGGCGAGATATCGAGTTGGTCGACGGAGCTTGAGCCTCCGGCGGGTCGCGGCGTTTGCGGCGCGGCCTGGTCAATGCGAGTGGTGCGCCCGAGCGCTTGAGTGGATGGAAGGTGTGTGGTAGCGCCGATTTGCATAGTCGTGGTCCCCCTGGTGCGACGCAGACTTCCGTAAAATGAAAGTACAGGTCGCCGAATGCTCGAAAGCCGCTCTTACAGGCCAAGTCGATTGAGGTCGGGTCGGGCAACGAGCGAGACAAAGCACGA
>JBKJSI010000726.1:0-10084 GCA_046595915.1 Pirellulaceae bacterium | reverse complement strand
GCGGTGCGCTCTTACCGCACCATTTCACCCTTACCTCCGCCGGGCCGAAGCCCGACGGAGGCGGTATCTTTCTGTTGCACTTTCCCTAACCTTGCGGCCGGTCGACGTTATCGACCGCCTCCCCCTACGGAGCCCGGACTTTCCTCTCGCCACCGAAGTAGCCAGCGACCCTCTGCTTTTGCGCCTGACGGGATGTAGATCATGCTTGCTAACTGGCACATTGGGAAGTGACTGTCCGATCCATTGCTAGGTTCGCCGATTGGGTAGAATGGGGATTCAATGTGTTTCTACGCTAGAACTAACTTATGATTAGCCCTCAATCAGCCAAGCAGCTCGATCGCTATCGCCAAATGACCGGCGAGCAGCGTCTGGCGATTGCGCTCCAAATGCACGAGTTTGCTTGTGACGTTGCTCGCGAGGGAATTCGCCGTCAATTTCCCAATGAATCAAGGGTACAGCAGGAGCAGCGACTCAAGGAACGGATTCGAGCATCGAAAGCATGAGAACTGAACAGGAAGCATTGATCGATTGTCTTCGAAAGCTCAATCGCGTCGGCATCGAGTACATGCTTACGGGATCGATGTCGAGCAACTATTGGGGCGTGCCTAGAACGACTCACGACATCGATTTTGTGATTCAGTTCGTCCAGGCCGACGTCCCCAGGCTTGTCGCTGAATTTGAGACGGATTTTTTCATCCAAGAACCCTCTGTTCGTTCAGCGTTGCGACCGCCTTATCAATTCAACGCTCTCGACGATCACTCGGCGCTAAAGGTCGACCGTTGGACTCTAAGGCCTGATCCACTTGATCGTGAAATGTTTGCACGGCGAGTGCAGGTTACACTGTTTGGTGAACTCGCATTTGTTTCTACCGCCGAGGATATCGTCCTAGCGAAACTCCGCTGGAATCGACTCAGCCCCAGTGATCGCCAGCTACAAGATATTGCCGGCGTGCTAGCATCACAGCAAGGTCAGCTCGACCTCGCTTATCTTCGAAAATGGGCTGACGCGATAAATGAGCTGAGCCTTTTGGAAGATTTGCTGTCGGGTAAGATCAAATTGAAGGATACCTAGGTCGAAAGCTCGAATCGCGGATAGCCAAGGATAGCGGCAGTGGCCTCAGCATTGGACGACCAATTCGAAGAAGACGAATCCCTCGCGCTTCCGCCAGACCCCATTTCCGCTGCTGCAGAGCAATTCGAAGCCGAAAGCGCGGGTGTGGAGGAAGAAGGCTATTCGCTAGACGACGTCAAGATTCTCAAAGCCGCCCAGAAAGTCCGCGAATTCCCGCACCAGCCGGGCATCTACTTGATGAAGGATATGGCGGGCCGCGTGATCTATGTCGGCAAAGCCAAAAGTCTTCGCTCCCGTGCGGGTAGCTATTTTCTCAAAGCGGCTGCTTCCGACTTTCGTACGAAGGACTTAGTTGCGGAAATCGCCGACATCGATTGCGTTGTCTGCGATAGTGAAGTCGACGCACTCCTGATGGAAGCACGGCTGATCAAAGATATTCAGCCAAAGTTCAACGTCGAACTGAAGGATGACAAGACCTATCCCTATTTGATGATCATCACAGGCGAAGATTTCCCTCGCGTCGAAGTCACCCGTAAGCCGCATGACCGGGGCGTCAAACTCTTCGGCCCCTTCGCCAACGCGGGCGCACTCCGCGGCGCCATCCAGGTTCTCCAGCGAATCTTCAAATTCCGCACCTGCTCACTCGACATCGAAGAAAAAGACCCGAAGTGGCAATGGTTCCGGCCCTGCCTGCTCGCGAGCATCAATCAATGCACCGCGCCCTGCAATTTGCGAATTGGCAAAGAGGACTACCGCAAAGACATCCGCAAATTACAGCGATTTCTCGAAGGCGATAAATCGGGACTGCTCGGCGAGCTCAATAGCGATATGCGCGAAGCCTCGAAAAAGCTCGAATTCGAACGCGCCGCGCGTATTCGAGATGAAATCCGCATGCTCGAGCGACTCGATGATCGCGGCGAACTCGATACGCATCTTCAGCCCGAAGTTTTTTACATCGATCCCAAGAAGGGCCTTGAGGGATTGCGCCGCATTCTGAAGCTCGAAGAGGCGCCTCGCAAAATCGAAGGCGTCGATATCGCCCACTGGGCCGGTCAAGAAACAGTCGCCAGCCTCGTGCAGTTTATTGATGGCTTGCCCTTCAAGCCGGGATACCGTCGCTACAAAATTCAATCCGTTGAAGGCGTCGACGATTTCCGAAGTATCCATGAAGTCGTCGCTCGACGTTTTCGCCGCCTTAGCGACGAAGGGGAGATGTTCCCCGATCTCCTGCTGATCGACGGCGGCAAGGGGCAATTAAGCTCAGCCCAGCAAGCCTTTCGCGATTTGGACATCAAGCCGCCGACGCTAATCTCCCTGGCTAAGCGCGAAGAAGAAATCTACATTCCCGGCCAGGACGAACCGTTACGCCTCAGCCGCCACGCCTATGCGTTAAGGCTGCTTCAATACGTCCGCGATGAAGCTCATCGCTTCGCCCAGCACTATCATCATTTGCTGCGGAAAAAGACGACGTTTGAAGATCGTTGACGAAAGTGATTCGGAGACACATGGACATTATGGGTTTTGCTCTGGCTTCTCGGTCTTTGTTTCCTTGCTCCTCAATTCCGTTTTGATCGTCGTACCGCCCGGCGTTTGAATGTTGATCTCCCGCTTCACTTCATTCGATTCGCCGCAGCCAATGAGCGAGCAGGAAAGTGCGAAGCAGGCCGCGAGCGTGAGTAAACGTTTCATTTTTATGTCTTCGAAGTTAAGGCTTGTTCGTTTCAACTAATGACGCTCTCGCGCACGACCATTCCAACATGGCTTAACGCGACCATTACAGAGGCGATGCCATAGTCGCAAAGGATATGCCGTGTCGCAATCAAGCGAGGCATGTCGAGAAAGCAATTGAATTCGGACAGAATGTCGCAATTCTTGTGACGCCTCGCTCGCCATGCGACATTGTGTCGCGGCCTTCTTCGCACGATCGGGACGCTCGCGCGGTCGCCCGAAGGGGGGCGCCTGCGAAGTACTGCCCAATGGCAACCTGGAGACACGAAAAAACGGTAGCCACAGCTAACTGTGACTGCCGCCAGTTCTACATGCTTAGCGCGGTTTCGCGAGGCGATGCGGTGCTAATCCCACCACCAATGCAGCTTACCAATCGTGGTTGGTGGCTGGGCTTGTTGGACGCGGGAAGTCAGTTCGGACGATGCCGCGCTTTTGGTCGAAACGAATTTCGGGTCGCGAAGTTTCGAGAGCGGGTCGCATTCCACGCCGCCGCTGACACAGGTGACCGTGTGCTTGAGCTTTGCAGTCGTGCCGTCGGATCGTTTCGCCGTGGAGTTGATCTCTTTGTAGTTCACGCACGAATCGATCCACTCGGGCGAGTTCTCGGCGCTGACTTCATACGTGCCGCCTTCGCCAAAGCAATTCGCTTGCCAGCCGATTTGCGAGTCCCAGGCTTGGGTCTTGATCACCGCGGCGGCCATTCCGAGTTCGAAGACATTTTGCAAGTCACGGTAGACGGGGTGTTTCGCGGCGAGAGCTTCGAAGTTGCGGGTGAAGTTCTTCGCGAAAGCTGAAGTTGCTTCATCGGATTGGCCCGTGTGAATCCGCTTGCCTTGATCGCTGAGGAGTTCGTTTTCGCTGAGCACCTTCACGGCTGAGCCGGCCCAGGTGAAGGCTTTTTTGTCTTGGCTGGCGCTCAGTTCGTCGATGTTGAGCGTGAACCAAAATCGCAGCACGTTCGTCGCGGGAATCGTGCCATCGGCATTCGGCTTCAGCATGTCGAGGTAACTCGGGACCTCGGCGACGCTTGGCTCCAGGCCGATACCTACTCGCTTCATGTGCCAGTCAGCGGCGACGATCGCTTGGGCGACGCGGCTGCCAGGGTTAATACCTCGCACGTCGATTTTTTGCTGGCCGAGTTTTTCTTGCAGCTTCGCCATCCATTCTTTTTTGCCGCCGGGAAGCTTGTCGATGCGCGTCGATGCGGAGTAGTCCTGAACCGCCTTCAGCCCCGCGTCGGTTGGGGTGATCAAGCAGCCGAATTCGCCCTTTTTCGAACCGATCGCGCGGAAGACCGTTACCAAGTCATCGAGCAGGATCACTGGCTCGCCGCTCGCGACGCTCACAAACCGCCCGCCCGCGTTCGTCCATTCACCGGCGCGTCCCGCGACGACGATGTCATTTTGCTCAGGCAGGAAAAACACATAGTCGACCGAAGTGAGTCCGGCGAGGCAGCGCATGTCGTCTGGAATCGGCTGCCCGAGTGCTTGCAGGCGTTCGACCTGCTTTTCCAATCGCGTGAGCGAGATCATGCGCATGTTCGAATCGGCGCGAAAATCAAATTCGCCCCAGCTTTTGCCGGCGTGGGCCGCAGCTTGTTTTTGAAGACCTTCAATGGTCTCGTCCGCCAATCTCGGCGCCGCGCGCATCACGCCATCGCGGTTGACGACGACGCCGGTATAGAACGGCTGGATTTCTCCTGAGCCGTCGTTGCCGTTTTGCAGCCAGCTATCGGGGTCGATCGTGAGCGTGATCAGGCTGATGAGGCTTTGAAAGTCGGCCATCGCGCCGCCACCGCCTGCGCCGCGACCACCGCCTTCGGCGCCGCTGTTCCAGACGGCTTGCGACATGCCGGAATAGGCTGATTGCCTAAGCGTGTCGTTGCCGATGCCGAGCATCGTTGTTGACGCCGCGGTCGGGGCGCCGGATTGATATTGGGCGACCGCGATTTCTTGTTTCATCTGGTCGCGCGACTTGCTGTCGCCGATTTTTTCGGCCAGAGAGATCGCTGGCGCAAACTCGCCGGCGGAGACAAACTCACGAATGCGGCTTTCCGCATCGCCTTGTTGGGCGAAGGCCTGACTGACACCTAACAAGCAGACCAGTGCGGGAATTCCCGCAACCAAGCGTGTGCGCATCGATCGATTCCTGTTCCAGTTAGGTCAGGCGGCGCGAAAAGCGACCGTCTTAGTCTATCAGGCGGCTAGGGAAAAATCGCCGCCTTACAGATCACCGCGATAATGGCGCCCGGTTCCAGCGGGCGCAACCTCTTCCGCCCCTAGGGTCGCACAGGTTTAGATGCCGCGTCAAGGATTTTGGTGACAAGGCTAAAAGTTGGATGTTGGTTTTGTTGCTTTCGCGCTCTCGGGGGTGGTTTCCCTGGTTTCCCTGCTTTCCCACTCACGGGGCTGGTTTCCCTTGGTTTCCCTGCGAGGGAAACCACCTAGGATTAAAAGTTGGTGGCGAGCTCTCGGGGATGGTGGCGGCTGGTGGCGGGATTCGGGCGCAATTGCAAATGAAAACGAGCTGCGGGAGGGTTTTCCTCGTTCACTAGTCTTCGTTGACCTGGCCCTTGATTGTTCTTTGGGCGACCACCCAGGCTTCTTCCAGATGGGCTAGGTAAGCTGGGGGGGTGAGCAAGGTTTCAGCCGGACCCTCGATTTCGAATAGCCAGCCGTCGCCGTAGGTGTCGACGTTGATGGCCGATGGGTCTTTGAGCAGGGTTGCGTTGTAGCGGGTGAGTTTGCCCTCGATGGGCGAATAGAGTTCGCTTTCGGCCTTTTTGCTTTCGATCGAGCCGAGGAGCTGTTTGCCCTTGAGGTCGCAGGGGGCGTCGACGGACCAGTCCAAGAAATAGACGTCTTGGAGGAGACGGACGGCGTAGGCGGAGAATCCGAAACGGATTGCGCCGCTGGGCTGGGGCTGGGCCCACATGTGGTTCTTGGCGTAGAGGCGGTCGGTTGCAAACTTCGCTTCGAACTTGCCCATCATGAACGTGAGCATTTCGCTCATGTGTAGCGCACTCCGCGATGCTCCAATTCAAAGAAAGCGGGGAGGAGCGAGTCGACGTGCAAAAAACCTTTTCTCGTGAGCAGCACTTCTTTGGCGCTGACGGTGAGCATGTCGGCCGCGGAATGTTCCTCGAAGGCGTCTTTGAATTCTTCGAGGATGTCGACGCCATATTTCTTCTGGAAATAATGGACGTCGAGATAGCCCTTCTTGAGGAGCAGAATCAGTTCGCGAATGAGCAGTTGATGCGGCGTCGGGCGCATCGCGCGGTAGAGCGGTAAGCGGTTTTCTTCGAGCAGTGCATTCAGGTAATCGCCCCACTCGGTGAGATTCTGATAATGCACGCCGGAGATGTGACCGAAGCTGGCGACGCCGGTCGCGAGAAGGTCGGCCCCGCGCCAGAGGTTGTCGCGGTAGCTGAAGTTCACTTTGTTGGGATCTTTGACGAGCGTGTAGGCGCTGGAAATGTGATAGCCGGCGCCAAGCAATTCGTCGTAAGCAAAATTGAGCCAGTCGCGCTTCGTTGGCCAATCCGCGACTGGCGTCTCCATCTGATTTCCAAGGAGGTCCTTGGAATAAACCGTGTTGAAGGGCAGTTCCATTTGATAGATCGTGACCGCGTCGGGCGAGAGCTCAATCGTCTTGCGAATGTTCTCTTTCCAATTGTCCCAATTCTCGCCGACCATTCCGGAGATCAGGTCGACATTCACGTTGTCGAATTGCGCGTCTTGAATCCACTTCCAGGCTTTGTAGACTTCGCCGGAGAGATGCGCCCGGCCGTTTTCCTCGAGGACGGCGTCGCTGAAATTTTCGATGCCAAGGCTGAGACGGGTGACGCCTAGTTCCTTCAGCGCTTTGACCTTCGGCTCGGAAAGCGTTCCTGGCTCGCACTCGAAGGTGACCTCTTCGGCCTCGTCCCAGCGCTGGTGTTTACGAAGACGGTCGACGAGTGAAGTCAGTTGCTTGACGCTCAAGTAAGAAGGTGTGCCGCCGCCGAAGTAGACGAATCGGAATGGGCGACCACCGACTGCGGGCTGTTCGCTGACGAGTTCGAACTCTCGCTCCAGCGCCTGGCAATATCGCTCGATCTCGCCGGCGTTCTTATCGATGTAGACGCGGAAGTAGCAAAACTTGCAGCGCTTGCGGCAGAAGGGAATATGGATATAGAAGCCGAGCGGAACCTCGCGCGGCGGGGAGGCTAAGGCCTCGACCACCTCGCCCAGCTGCTCGGTCGACCATTGTGAAAAGGGCGGATAGTTGGAGATGAAATAACTGCCAACTTCGGTTTTCGTCGCTTCAACTGTCATCCAGTTTTCCTCAACGCTTTGCGGATGTGCGGCGATATCGTGTAAAGAGAAGGATTATCTCGGGCCTTCAGCCCTTGGGTTTTTTTATTGTCCGCACACCAGGGCCTACGCGGAGTACCGCTCCGACCCTGGCTACTATATTCCGGGCCCTTGGCCCTAAATACGTCGGACATTAAATTCCGGGCCCTTGGCCCTTAATATGTTGGAGCCCAAGTTCACAAAGTAAATTGGAGCCCGAATTCCCTAAAACAATGCATTTCTGCGAGGCTACCGCCCCTCACTGCTGGACGAGCCAGCAGTGGCAACCCCATCCTCACACTGGGGAATGCACTAAGGCTTCTTACCAAAACAATAGACCGCGCCACCTTCGTTGGCAATGACGAGCTTGCCGTCCGCCACGGCGGGGGAGCCGGTTAGCCGTGCGCCGGTTTCATATTGCCATTTCTCTTTCCCCGTCTCGGCATCGACGGCATAGATTCGGCCATCAAAGAAGGGAGCATAAAGCCGATCGCCCACAAGGACCGGCGAGCTTTCCGACTTCGACTTCCCCGCGAACTGCCACTTTTCTTTGCCGGTCGTCAAATCGATTGCCGAAAGGATTTTGTGCTTGCCCGCGATGTAGACATATTTCCCGATCGCCGGCGAGCCAAAATAGCCTTCCGAGTTTTCGGGATCGGCGAAGGTCCACTTCGTTTCGACTTTGCGCCAATCAACGCAATAGACGACGCCCGCCATTGTTCCGAAGTAGACATTGTCTCCCTTCACGGCAGGCGTGTTTCCCGAAGGAGCGCCGATTTTGATGCCGCCGATCTTCTCACCCTTCTTATCTAAATCGAGCACGTGAAAGATCTGGTCACATCCCGCAAGGAAGCAGCGATTTTCCACGACGGTGGGCGAGCACTGAATCTGATCTTGAATTTCATACTGCCAGGCGAACGTCCCCTTCTCCGCATCGAGCGCGAAGAGCGTTCCGCTTTGTGAACCGAATAAGACTAAGTCTTTATAAAAATTCGGGCTGGAATCGATCTCCGCCTTCGAGTCGTAAGTCCAGAGTTCTTTTCCATCCTTCTTTGAGTAGCAGTGGAAGATGCCGTCGTAGTCGCCCGCGTAAACTTTGTCGCCGCGAACGCCGATCGGCGCTTTGAAACCGCTCTCGGTTTCGACCTTCCATTTCTGTTCGCCGGTCTTGAGGTCGAGTGCATAGACCTCGCCATCGAGGTCGCCGATATAGACGACGCCTTCATCAATGGCTGGCGTCGAACTAAACGCGCCGCCCTTCACTTCAAATTTCCAAAGCAGTTCCGGCTGATCTGGGAGTTTGGAACTTGATACGCCGGTTGAGTGCGGATTGCCGCGAAAGAAGGGCCACTGATTCGCAGGCGCGGTCATCAAATCCGCTTGCTGGGCAAGACTGTGCTTTGGCATGGTCGCTAGCGCTGCGGTTGCTAATGCGCCGGCGCTGAAGGCTCGTCGTGAGAAACTGAAATTGCGATTCATCAGCAGATTCCTCTTCAATCGATCTATCTGAGACCTTCGCCTTACTCTCTTGGTCGAGAACGTTCTTTCGCGGGATCGAAAGGCGACTGTCGATCTCTACCAGTGTTTGGCTTGGCTGGCGACTTGTCAAACGCCAAAACGACGCGGGCCGAGTCCACGGAGGTGGAGCTCGGCCCGTCGTGTTGTATCAACCAGTGGCAAAGAGCTTAGGCGCCTGGGAGGGCGCCGGCTTTGAGCTTCTCGCCGAAGGTCTTGCCGTCCTTCGACTTTTCGCCTTCGACCTTGGCTAGGGCGTCGGCAAGCTGCTTGGCCTTGCCGGCTGGATCGGCATCGATTGCGTCTTTAGAAAAATCCGCCTTCTTGAGTAGCTTGCCCACGGCGAGGCCGTACTCATTCTTCATCTTCTTGTTGGTGCCTTCGTGGCACACGTTGCACTTCACTTTATCAACGGCCACGCTCAGCGCAGACTTCGGATCGCTCAGGTAGGCCTTCTTGAATGCTTCATTGAATGGCGGGATCGCCTTGGCGGAGGTATTCACCAGACCAAGAAACAACGCCATCACAACTGCGGTAACAACCAACTTCCTCATTCAATCAACTCCGGTTGAGAAAAAAGCCGCCGCAATCACGCGACGAAAATTCGGGTGGGAGCCGACGGGCTGGAATACCAACACGCTGGCTTGTAGGCGGGAGCCTCTCGATGAAACTGCTTATCGGTCCAATTCCTTGGGCCTAATTAGCTAGCCCAGTTAAACTTGCGCTGTTGCGCCTGTCAAGTCAAACGGGGCGGGACAGATGTTACAATCTGCTAGCCAAGCTATTTCCCCCGAAATCTGAGTCGCCACATGCAAAAACGCCGCCTAGGTAATACGTCGCTGGAGATCACAAGGGTCGGCCTCGGAACCTGGGCGATTGGCGGCGGCGACTGGAAATTTGGCTGGGGACCGCAGGAGGATGAAGCATCGATAGCAGCGATCCGCCGGGCGATTGAGCTGGGCATCAACTGGATCGATACGGCGCCAGCATATGGGCTGGGGCATTGTGAAGAAGTCGTGGGCCGCGCGCTGAAACTGTGCAGCCCTCGCCCACTGGTTTTTACCAAGTGCGCGCGGTGCTGGGATGACAAGCGGGAGCTTTTCGGTTGCCTCAAGCGGGAGAGCGTTGTCGCTGAAATCGAAGCGAGCCTCAAACGACTCCAGATTGATGTGATCGACCTCTATCAAATTCATTGGCCGCAGCCGAATGAAGATATCGAAGAAGGCTGGGAAGCAATTTCACAGGCGATCAAGCAAGGCAAGATTCGGTACGGCGGTGTGAGTAATTTCAACGGTGAGCAGATGAAGCGGCTGCTGCCGATTCACCCGATCGCGTCGCTTCAGCCGCCCTTCAGCATGGTTCGGCGCGATATTGAGACGGAGGTTCTTCCCTTCTGTGGCGAGAACGGCATCGGGCTATAAATAATCGTCCCGAT
>JBKJSI010000676.1:0-9058 GCA_046595915.1 Pirellulaceae bacterium | reverse complement strand
CGACGTAAATCATCCCGGGCGACGAAGCCGCCCGCGATGCATCTCGAAGTTCGGCAATTTCCTCAGTCAGTTTCCCGATCTGCTCGGTAACGATCGACTCCGCGCGCAAAGCGTCGGCCAGCGACTTGCGCCGCTCGTCGCGAGCCGCATTTCGCAGCTTAAGCACACTCTGAAGTCGAAAGGGAAGGGCCATGCCTTAAATCAAGTCCTTATCCGGCTCGCAAGGTAGGTTGAGGACGCACCTGCGGCTGTCGAGCCGCGGCGCACTGAGCGACAAGCTTCATCAAACTTGCCTGGGCGTCGGCAACCGAAGTCCGCTGCTCGACCGCTTGCCGTAAGTAGTTCGTGATCTCGCCCTGCATCGCGATGCTCAAATCCACCAGCGGATTGGAGCCCTGCCGATAGGCACCGATCGTGATTAAGTCTTCGTTCTCGCGATACGTAGAGAGAAGTTCGCGAACTAATTGAATCGCATCCCGAGTTTGCGGCGTCACCAAGTCGGTCAACAAACGGCTGATACTGCCTAGCACATCGATCGCCGGATATTGCCCTCGTCCCGCCAAGCGACGCGAGAGAATGCAGTGCCCATCGATAAGCCCCCGAACCGTATCGCTCACGGGCTCGTTGACATCATCGCCTTCAACGAGCACCGAGTAAAACGCCGTGATAGTTCCCAGTGGGCTGCGTCCCGAACGCTCCACTAGTCGGGGCAACATAGCAAAGACCGAAGGCGGATAGCCCTTCGTCGTCGGTGGCTCACCCGCCGCCAATCCAATCTCGCGCTGCGCCATCGCAAATCGCGTCACCGAATCCATCATGAGCAGCACATCGCGGCCTTGATCGCGAAAGAACTCCGCCACCGCCGTAGCCGTGAACGCCGATTTGACTCGCAAAAGCGCCGGCTCATCGCTCGTCGCGACAATCACCACGCTTCTCGCAAGACCTTCCGGACCCAAATCGCGCTCGATGAATTCCTTCACTTCACGACCACGTTCGCCAATCAGGCCAATCACATTCACATCCGCGGATGTATAGCGGGCCATCATGCCCAGCGTCACACTCTTGCCAACACCGCTGCCCGCGAAAATGCCCATTCGTTGCCCGCGCCCACAGGTCAACAGTCCGTCGATCGCGCGAATGCCTGTCGACAAAGGTTCCGTAATTCTCGGCCGCAACATTGCTTCCGGCGGTTTAGCGTCAATCGCCACTCGCTGCGCTAAAAAAGGCGCCGGGCGACCATCAATCGGCTCCCCATGCGCATTGATCACTCGACCAAGCAGTTCATTGCCAACGCGAATCTCGCGACTCGTGCGTAGTAGCCGAACTTCATCACCGCGCTTCACGCCGGTCCATTCCTCATACGGCAGTACAATCGTATGCCGATCAGAAAACCCAACCACCTCCGCCCGGATCGGGGTCCCCGCCTTGCGGCGCACCTCCACCATCGCCCCCACCGGCGCTGGAAAATCAGCAACCGAGGCGGCGAGCCCTTCGGTCCGCATCACCGAACCGGTGATGGCCGTGGGAATCGCGGCGGCTAGCGTTTTGAGGTAATCAGTCTGCACGGCGCGGGGTTCCTATTCTCCAAGAAGTTCTTTTTCGAGACGCTCGAGTTGCGACGCGACACGCTGATCGAGCGCGCCATGTTCCGTTTCCACTCTCACTTCACCAATGCCCATCGTGTCATCCGCAACGACGTTCGTTCCCACCGCGCGGCCCAAGCGACCGGTCAAGTCTTCGAGCATCGGATCGAGTGTGCGAATATCCGCTGGATGGAGTCTGACGTTGACTTGGCTGCTCCCGGCGCCCATCTCCAGCGCCTCGCGAATCCATTCGATCGTGATATGTGGGTCGGCCTTAAGTTCCCGTCGCACCACCCGCTCGGCGATGCCGACCGAAAGCTTGATCGCATACGTTTCCCAGTGCTGTCGCCACTCAGCCCGCTGAGATTCCACTTGCACAGCGATCTTCTCAAGCGTCGCTAGAGCCGCCTCACTGCGACGCTTGAGTTCATTCTCCAAGTTCTTTTCCGCATCTTTGCGAGCCTGCAGACGCCCTTCTTCAGTCGCTTTCTGCCGAATCTGATCGGCTTGCACTTGCGCGGCTTGCAAAATCTTTGCCGCCTCGGCGCGAAACTGATCGAGATAGCGCTGAGCTTTATGCGACAGATCATCGAGATTGAACGCCGCAACGCGCGCGTCAGCGCGATCCTCTCGTTTCACGCCAGCTTTGATCACTCCCGCCATCACCAACTCCTACGCCGCCAAGCGGACGCGTTGAGGGATGGGCAAGGAAATACGACGCTTCTGCAATAGATCGCCCGCGGCCTGCGACAACTGCAATTGAGCCAGTTCCACTTCCTTAAGACGCAGCGGTCCGACCTCGTCAAGCTTCTTGCGAAATGCAGCTGCTTCTCTGCGTGGCAGCACTTTGAGAATGCGACGGACAAGCGCTTCCTCCGCGCCAACCAGCGCAAGAATCGCCACTTGCGGACTCACCGACCCAAACACCGCCGCCAACGAAACATCATCCAGCAAAGTGAGCCCTGAGAATGCGATCACCTGGGCGGACTCGCGCTGAACGGGCAACGATTCGACTTCAGTCTCCGCAATCTCAAGCTCTTTCTCTTCAGCAACTTCGCTCGCAACGGGGCCCGGCTCGCTCGGCGTCGCAGCCAAGATCTTTTCAGCGCGGCGCGAGCCCATGGCGGTCGAGATCTCGCTTCGAAGTTCCGGATCGCTCGCCTGCAAAATACCCGAGAGCGCCGCCAGTCCTGCAGCCGAGCCATCGACCTTGAGCCGCTCCCGCATCAAACGTGTCTTCAATTCCTGCTCAATCTCATCGAGCACTTCTGGCGATGTTTCATCGATCTCCGCGATCCGCTGCAAAATACCAAGCCGCGTGGAACTTCCAACCAGCGACAGCACCGCCGCACTTCGCTCTGCAGGCAAATGCGCCAAGATCAGCGCCGCCAATTGAGGCTGTTCGCGACCCAACAGCGAAGCTAGTGGCTCAACCCATTCCTCGGTAATAAAAGCGAACCGCTGTCCCGGCTTCGATTCGATAGGTTTTAAAGGTCTCGAAACTTGGGAGAATTCCTTCTTTTGTTCAGGATGAGACCCGGCGCCAGAACTCAGCGAAAGCTCGACATCCGCTCCTTCGGCGCTCGGCTGAAAAGTCGATGGTGATTTACCCGACTTCAGCGCCACAAAGTCGCGCATCACTTCACTCTGTTCCTTGGGGTCAATCTTTCCAAGTAACTTCGCCGCCGCGAGTACGCGCTTCGCCACATCCTTCGGCATCTGCGCGAGCAACGACTCGGCCGACGCTCGATCGAGCGACGTAATAAGGATCGCGGCTTTTCGCATCTGTGGATTCATCATGCGTTACGCCGCCTCCCCGATCCAGTTCTTCAGCACACTCGCCGCCGCTTCGGGATCTTCTTGCACCAGCAACTGCAATTCTTCGCGCAGCGAGGGCCCTGAGGCGCCAAACCGTTCACGCAATTGACTGATCACACCCGGCGGCGGAGGCTCATTGGCTTTGACTTCTTCTTCCTCCTCCTCCATCGGCGCAGGCGCTTCGCCCGGCTGGGCCGACTGCATCATGCTCCGCAGCATCACGACGCCCACGATCCCCAATACTCCGAGCCCCGCCGCCTGCCAATTCGCCGCCAAGATCGGCATCAACCAATCAAGCCAGCTCGGCGCTTCGGCTTGAGGCGCCGGTAAATCCTGAAACGTGGTGACTTGAATGCGAGGAAACGATTGCTCTCCACCAGGAACCGGCGGCAGCTGCTTCTCAACAATCCCTTCAATGTCCTTCTTCACCATCGATTCAATCGCCTTAATCTCATCGGCGATCGGCGCCTTCGCGGGCTGCCCCGCAACCGGCGGGTTTTTCGCGTTCCATACATCGAGATAGTATTTTGCTGGCACGCTAATCGAGGCCGTCACATTCGTCGGAATGAGCGGCGCTTTCGACTCTACCATCTGAGTCTTGCTGGTCGCATTGACAGATTCGGATGTCGATTTGGTTTCTTTGGAAGTATCTCCGCCCTTGCCAACCGCAACTGGCTGACTGTTCGTGTTCACTCCATTGGACGCGGCGCCGGGGACACCTGCAGGCCCGCTCGAAGTATTTTGCTTTTCCTCTGTGACATCTTTTTGACTAACAGGCACGGTCTTGGGATCAACTTTTTCAGTTAGCGTCTTCTGCTCTAACTCCGGCGAAAGCGTCGAATTCACCGTGACTTGCACGCCGGGATATTGCGCTAGCGCGCTGCGGATATTCGCCCGGTACGCATCGTCAGTCTTTCGCTTCTGTTCGAGGTACAGCGAGTGCCCCGCACCCGGCATACCATCCGCAGGCGGACCATCATGAGTGAGTCCCGCTTTTGCGTCTGCGATTGCTACACTCGATGGTTTCAATCCCGAGTAAGCCGCCACTACTAAGGAACGAATCGCCCGCACCGATTGTTCATCAAGTGGTTCATTGGACTTCGTATGAATCGTCACCAGGGCTGACGCATTCCTAGTCCGAGGAAATCCGCTTCCCATGGTCTCGTCATAAAGCACGAAAGCGTTTTCAATGCCCTGCATGCTCGTGATCGTCTTAGCGACCGCTTTCTGCTTCGCGGTCGCGATATGACTATTCAGCGCCTTGACCGAAGTGAAGGGATTATCTTTAGAGACGGCATCTTCAATATCAGAGTAAGGACTATCGGGAACGATATTCGCTTCCGCCAGCGCTGCCAGATACTTGTGCTTGAGCAGCCCGGGAACTTGGATTCGATTGCCCACAATCTCCCAACCGGAGAGCTTCGCCTGCGAAAAGGCGGAAGTCATTTTTGCGATATCAGCCTGAGTAAATTCGCGCCCGCCAAAAAGACTGTGATCCGATTTCTCGGTCGTCCCGCGCACCAGCCACAGCGCCGAAACAACAATCACGCCCGCCATGAGTCCGCTCGCCAAGCGCGCGGAGGGCGTCATCGACTTCCACAAGTCGCGAAGTTGCTCAAAGGTTTTGTACAGGAAGTCCATCCGTGGTCCTTTTCGTCAGCCAATCCGTGGCCGCCGTGTTGCTAAATCCGAATGTCCTTAATCTCCTGATACGCCGAAAGAAGCTTATTGCGAACCTGCATCATCGTGCGAAACGTTAGGTCCGCCTTCTGCAGCGCGGTGAGGACTTCCGCCGGATTCACATCGCCGCCCGTCAGCAAACTGTTCACCGCCTGATCAGCCGATTTTTGCATGCTATTCACCTGCTCGATCGACTCCAAAAACACATTCTTAAAGCTCGACCCCGCTTCCGCCGCCTTGGGAGCAGGCGAGAGCTTAGGCAAGCTAAACGAATTGACTTGCAGGCTATTGATGGGCGTCATGTTGAATCACCTCCGCAAAGCGGACCTTCCGCGCACTTGGGGCGCGGGCCGGATATTAAGCGAGAAGCCGCAAAGTCTGCTGCGCCATATTTTTGCTGATTTCCAGCACACCGACATTCGCCTCATAAGCCCGAGTCGCCTCCAATGCGTCCACAAATTCCGACATCATGTCGACGTTGGGGTAGGCCACATACCCTTGATGCGGGCCTGACTTCATCGCTAGCGGATGCGTCGGGTCATAGCGATAGTTCGGCTCCACGGTCGCCGTATCCACTTTAGCGATCTGCACTTTCGCCGCGCCCGTGTTCCGCTCGCTGTTCTTTTCCGTCTGCAAAACGACATACCGCGCCTGATAAGGCGCGAGCTCATTATTCTCATTCCGCATCGAAGAGATGTTGGCAATATTGCTAGCAACCGCCGTGAGCCGCGCCCGCTGCGCCAAAAGCCCACTCATACTAATATCCATCGCGCCAATCATTTCGCCTCTCCTAAAGCCTGACCTACGTCTATCGCATTTGCATAATCCGTGAACATCTCTGTTTATCCCTGGTTCTGCATTTCCCTAGTGTCTTCGTGCCTAGTGTCTTCGTGCCTTCGTGGTGAAAACGAATTAAGCCCGTTCCGCAATCGCCGCTTGAAGCAGCGAAAACTGATGGGTCAGGATCGAAACCGCCATGTTATGTAGGTTTTGATTCTTGGTGACTTCGAGGACTTGTTGTTCCATGCCAACCGTCCCGCCATCATGAAACATCATGCCATCGATATCCTTGTTAACCGCCGACATCCCGCCATCCTGAGCATCCTTATAGACCCGCATCGCCCCATCAGGACCGATCGAAGAACCTTTGTTGTCGATCGCATCCCGCAATCGCTGCTGAAAAGCCGAGGTCGACAGGTCGCGCGTCTTATATCCCGGTACACCGTAATTCGCGATGTTGCCGACGAGCACTTCATGCCGCGACTGGGCGAAACGAGCGGTTTCCTCAAGGGCGGGAATCGTGCTGGAGCCAAACAGGGAACTGAGCATGAGCGAACCATCCATGGACTGCGGATCGACAACACCGATCTAAGCAAGCGTCATGCCAACGCCATGGCAATGCCATTGCTAGCGAGGCGACATCAAGAAACACCGTCGTTTGCTGGGGAAAAAACGTGCTAGAAAAAGGAAGCAACGGCGCCACTCCCGTGGATCTGTCGTAGAAACGGCAAAATATGCCGAATCCAAAGACGGCAAGTTTTGCCGCTATGCAGTTCACAAAAATCTTTGCCGCCACCATTCAAAGGTGCGTTCGCCGAGAACTCAACAAACCATCAACCCATCCAGTTCGCGCCCAAATGGCGGCACTCAACTACTAAAATGGTTTTCCGTCCCTTTGGGTGGGCTCTCATTTGGCGATTTCTCAATTCCCTGTTACCCAAAACTCGCCTTCAACCTGATCATCTTGATCTTCTGCTGAGCATCTGTCCCTAGATAGTGATGATCTTGAGCATCTTGATCATCTTTCAAAAACAAGCCCTTTTTGATGCTTCGCCGCCGTAAGTCCTTTAGAATTCCAACCTTGCCAACCGCGCCCCCAACCCGGCCCCTTTTCCCTCGTGAGGGGGCGCGTAGGGCGCACTAGGCCAGGTTGGAAAAACAAGCCCTTTTTCAAGCAACCCGCGCCCGCCCTCAGCGAACCACCCACTTTCCCGAAGAACCACTAAAATAATCGTTGGAAACAAATCCGTCCCGACCACGGCAACCCACCTCATGAACTCGCTAAGCCTGCGAACACTTTTCGCCCTCCTTCTTTGTCTTCCAGCATTCGCCCTCGTCGCCGATGACGCCCTCCCGCACGCCAAACGCAAAACCGACCGCCTCATCGTCGTCGCCCCCGAGAGCCTGATGCCCTCGCTCAGAGACTTCGTCGAATACAAAAAAACGCTCCGCCCCACGGAAATCGTCTCGCTCGAATCGATTCTCGCCATATCGAAGGGAGTCGACGATCCCGAAAAACTCAAAACTTGGCTTTACGAAGAATGGACCCATCGCGGACTCGGATACGTGCTTCTCGTCGGCGATGTCAGCGTTCTTCCCGTCCGCTGCATGGTCCTCGACCGTGTCACGCCCGCCGCCTTCGACTATTCCTTCTATCCGTCCGACTTGTATTACAGTGACCTTGCCAAGGAAGATGGCGCCTTCGAAAACTGGAACGCTTCAAGCGACTCCTTCCACGCCGGCTACTTCGGCGAGGTCCGCGGCGAAAAGAATAAGTCCGACCCGATCAATTTTGACGCGATCGACTATCGCCCCGACATCGCCGTCGGCCGTTGGCCCGTCGAAACGCCGGAGGAAACCGCGCTCATCGCCCGAAAAACCATCGCCTGCGAAAAATCGGTCCTCGAAGACAAAAGCCCGCACCTGCGAAAGGCTGCCTTCGTTGCCGTCGGCGGCTGGGTCGATAGCCGGCCACTGATGGACACCTTGGCAAAGTCGCTCGAGCCCAATTGGACAACCACAAAACGCTACTACTCCGGCGACGGGCGCAAATCGACAACACCCCCAACCCACGAAGCAACCCGCGCGATTCTCAACGACGGAGTCAGCCTGATCGTCCACGCCGGCCACGGTCAATCGGACGCCTGGGAACAATGCTTCTCCGTCCGCGACCTAGAAAAGCTCACCAACAGCACGCAGCTGCCCGTCGTCATCTCCGCCGGCTGCAGCACCGCCTACTTCGCTCCTCTCGCACCTTACGGCGCCTACGTCGACGTAAGCGGCGCCGAACACACCGGAACTGATAATGGCGAAGAATTCGATTCACCACCTCCGCCCCCAAGCCCGCTGCAAAAAGGCAAATTCAACCCCACAGGTCTCGGCGAACAAATCCTCAACCAGAATGAACATGGCGCCGTCGCCTACATCGGCTGCAACACCGGCAGCCAACCCTGCGGCCTAACGCTCGTAGAAGGTTTTGTCACGGCAGTAGGCGCCAAAAAGAACTCGCACCTAGGCGACTGCTGGTCGGAGGCGCTCAAGCATTACCACGAAAAAGAGCGTCTCGCCCACTTGAAACCCAACGACGGCTGGTACCCGCCCAGCATCTTTTTCCAAGGCATGAAATTCATGCTCTTCGGCGACCCGAGTTTGACGATGCCTTAAACGAGAATCAGCGCCGAACAATTTCGCTCCACGCGAGCTTCACATACTCGGCGCCCGACACAATCGTGATGGCGACCGCGAACCAAACAAGCCCAATTGTGGTATACGCGAGCCACGTTTGGCTCGCCGAATGATCCTTGCCGAGTTGAAGCAAAATCATGCTCGCCACGGCCGCCGCGCATTGGGCCACCATTTTCCATTTCCCAAGTTGCTTCGCCGAAAAATCTCCGCCTTTGCCTTCGATCATGCTGCGAAGGGCGGTGACCAGAAGTTCGCGCCCGACGACGATGGTTGCCGCGCCGGCACTCACGCGCGAATCAACATTTGCCGCCAAATAAATAAACGTGCCGCAGATGATGATCTTGTCGACGAAGGGATCGAGGACGCGGCCGAATTTGGTGACCTGGTTGTATTTACGCGCCCAGTAGCCGTCGACCCAATCGGTGGCAACAGCGAAGAGGAAGATCAGGTTCGCTGCGAGGAACTGACCGTACCCGATGAGCAGAAAAACAACGACCGAAAGAACCAGCCGA
>JBKJSI010000389.1:0-7435 GCA_046595915.1 Pirellulaceae bacterium | reverse complement strand
TAGGTCGGAGCCAAGCCTTCAACCGTGCGCTGCATCCGAGTTCGCTCGCGACCGGCGGCGTCGATTGCCCAAGCTACGCCGAGTACTGCGATAACAGCGACCGGCGCCCATAGAATCCAAAAGCGACGTCCAAAGACCGATGGGGGGATCCACCAAGACACCGTGCAGCAAATGACGGCCTGGAGAATGACGAACGCCCAGAGATCGAGGTGATAGGTGTAAATGGTCTGAAGCATGGCGACCTATTTCGACCCTTGCCTTGGTCGTGCGGCGCGTACGGAAATCGTGACGCAGTCGCGTCTTAGAAGACTCTAGGTCGCCCGGGATTCGGCGTGACCTTATGGCGTAAAACCACGTTAGGGGGTTGGAATGCCTCGGCGGCGGATCAAATTGGGAGTAACGCGGCGCATTAACCGCTACTACCACGACAGATTAACGCAGGGGGCATATGCCATGCTGAAAATGATTGGAGTTGTGCTGCTAGTCGCGATCAGCTGGCAAGATACGCCGACAGTGAGGCCCGCGACTACTAATTCAAATCAGAGGATTCAGGAGCTGCAAAATCGGCATGATCGGCGTTTTCGCTCTGATTGGTATCCTCGCCGTTCATCGACGAATCGTTTCAGGTAGTGCTGGCGTGGTAAGCCACGAAATCGGTGTATTGATTATCTGATTGATGTTCTCACCAACTCTGAGATGTCGACGAAAGAAGTGGAGATTCCTCTTTACCTCGGTCGGCTGACGGAGCTGGAACCGGTGGGCTTACGAAGCTTTACTGTTTGCATTGCGATCATCGCGCTGGGGCGCGGTGAGTTCGTAGTTGCACAGGAATCTCCCGCTGAGCGTAAGAATCTTCACACCAATGAGGAAGGCAGCGGCGCCGCAGGGGCGGCCAAGCCAGAACCGGAAGACACTGAGAAAGAGGCCGACGTTGGGCCAAATCGTTGGTCACTGTTTGATTCGATTGCTCCGGGCCTCAAGGAGCGAGGAATCACGGCCGGCGGCTGGCTGGCACAAAGTTACACGGCGAACGCGTTAAACCCCAATGATCGCTCCAACGGCGCGCTGGGAGTGAATGATCGCTCGAACGACTATGAGCTCAATCAATTCGCGCTATTCGCGCACCAAGATGTGGACAAGGAATCGGGGACGATGAGCCTCGGTTGGCGCGTGGATGCTTGGTATGGATCCGATTCGCGCTGGGTGCAGTCGCAAGGCTGGGATGACAAATGGGGCAGCGATGTCTACACGGCGTTCGCGATGCCTCAAGCCTATGTTGAACTGTTCCTTCCCGGCGGCCATGGTGCGACCATTACTGCGGGCCGTGTCTGGAGTCCGATCGGCTTTGAAGGTGTCCCTGCGCCTGACCGGTTTTTCTTATCGGCGACGAATCTGTTTATGTTCGCCGAGCCGTCGACGCACACTGGGGTGACATTGAAATATCCCGTAAATGAAAAATGGACGGTCCAAGCAGGAGTGGTGCAGGGCTGGGATGTTTCCGACTTCGGCGGCGGCTGCGCATTCCTGGGAACAGCCTCATGGAAGGGAAACGATGACAAGACGACGCTCACCTTTGTCGGTTACTACGGCTCGGAAACCGGCGATCCAAACGATCGGCTCTTCTCCACTAGCACGATGCTAACACATCAACTTTCCACCAAATGGACCTGCATCATGTGGAGCGATTTTGGTAATTCGCAAGGCGCGGCGGTCGACGCATTGGGCAATCCCAAAAATGGCCAGTGGCTCGGCGTGGTGAGCTGCATGCTCTTTGCGATCGACGAAAAATGGTCGTGGGGAACACGCTTCGAATGGTTTTATGACGACGACGGAACGCGAATCATGGAATGGCGCGACGAGACGCTGCTAGGAGAGGGCGATGTCTACACGGTGACCACGGGCCTAAATTACACCCCGAGCCCAAACTGGATTATTCGTCCTGAGGTTCGCTATGACTGGTCAAGCGGCGTGACGCCGTATGATGGAATGACGCGGGGTGATCAGTTCACGGCGGGAGTTGATTGCATCTTGCGGTTTTGACGATCATGCAACTTTCTCTTTCTCGCGCCGACCAATCCAGCCGACGTACCAGAAGTAGGTCATCATGGCGGCTGAACTTGCGACGAAACTCAGAAGAGAAATCGCGAATGGCCAATAGCCATACTCTTTCCCTGCGAATGGCAGCATTTCAAAGTTCTGGCCGTAAAGCCCAACGAGAAACGTAGGCGGCATAAAGAGGGTGGCGACAACCGTGAGCACTCGCATCTGCTCGTTCATGCGATGACTCACTATCGAGAGGTGAAAGTCACGAAGGTCAGAGGAGAGGTCGCGATAAAGTTCCAGCAAATCAATAATCTGGACAGCGTGGTCATAGCAGTCGCGAAGATAGACGCGAGTGGAATCGGATATCTGCGGAAAGGGGTCGCGGATGAGCGAGCCAATCATTTCGCGGTGCGGCCAGATGGCGCGGCGCAGGACCAGTAATTCGCGTTTCACTTCGCGAATATCGGTGAATGCATCCATGGTTGATCGTCGCGAGAGAATTACTTCCTCGAGTTCCTCAATGCGCTCGCCGACTTTTTCGAGGATCGGGTAGAAGGCGTCGATCGCGGCGTCAATCAGTGCATATGCTAAGTAGTCGACGCTTTGATCGCGGATGCGCCCGCTGCCTTGGCGGAGGCGCTGGCGGACAGGTTCCAGACAGTCGTCGTCCTTCTCCTGAAAGGTAATGAGCAGATTGTTTTTGAGGAACATGCTCAGCTGTTCTGTGGCGCATCGATCAACCGCATGTGGGCTTTCATACTTTGGCATGCGAGCCACAAGGAATAGAAAGTCACTGTAGGGCTCAACTTTAGCGCGCTGGTGCGAGTTGACGACATCTTCAAGTGCCAGGCGATGGAGGTGAAATATCTCACCGATTTGTTCGACGAGCCTGGCGTCTCCTAAACCATCGATTTCGATCCAGACATTGGCAGATTGCTGAATGAAGCCCTGCAATTGATCAAGCTTGATATTGCGGTGCTCTTGAAACTGCCCAGAACCAAATACCATCAGATGGATATCAGGCTGACGCGCAGTTGGATCGACTACGACGGAACCGGGGGATGCGCCTGGCTCGGTACGGCGGCGAACATGGGCTTGGCGATTTTTTCGGTGGTTTTTTTGCTTCTTCATGGCGCGAGCTCGACGCGGTGTATCTCTCTAGTGCCGCTTATGTTACGCGGACGAAGCGACAATGACCAAGGCGCCCGTCAAGCGCCCTTTTCGCTTGGGAGGCAGTTTGCGACAAAAGGTAACGCCATTTCCTACCTTCCCCAAGCTCTCGCCATGCTTCATTTAGCTCGACCTTCGCCGCCATGCTGGCTGCCCAGCGTGCAAAATCGGCTCGATTTGCTGCTGATTGACCATGCGCATTGCGAAAAGAAGGCGGCGGGGACGGCGATGAATTTGCTGTTTGCGTATGTCGAAGATCAGGAACTGTGTAAGGAGATGACGGAGATCGTTCGCGAGGAGCTGGAGCATTTTCAGATGGTGCTCGATATTCTGAATCGACGTGCGATCAAGTTTCGGAAGCTCTCGCCGAGCAGTTACGGGCGCAAACTCAATGATCTCGTTCGTAAGGATGAGCCGAACAAGGCGGTGGATCGGCTCTTGGTGGCGGGTCTGATTGAGGCGCGATCTTGTGAGCGGTTTGCGCTATTGCGTGATGGTCTTAATGACATAGAGCTGGCGGCATTTTTTGGTGGGCTCTTTGAATCGGAAGCGAGACATCATAGCGCTTATGTGCGGCTCGCGAAGCATTTTCAATCGGAAGAGCGAGTGGAATTACGGCTGGTGGAGCTTGCCGAGGCGGAAGCGGCGATTCTTGAGGCGAGTGAAGATGAACCGAGGATGCATAGCTAACGTTTTAGCGCCACCATGATCTATATCTCCGCCAATCAGTTACGAAAATTCTTTGGGCCCGAGCCGGTGCTCAACGGGGCGACGTTTGAAATTCGCCCGGGGGAACGCATTGGGCTGGTGGGGCCCAACGGCGCGGGCAAATCGACCTTGATGAAGATTTTGTCGGGCGATGAAACGGCGGATGGCGGTAGCCTTGAGATTCATTCGTCTTGTCGGATTGGGTACCTGGAGCAGCACCCGACATTTGAACCGACGCGGACGGTGATTGAGGAAGCGGAAGAGGCGTTTGCCGATCTTGCGAGTCTCGCGAAGGAAGCGGAGGAGACGGCGCTGCGATTGGCGGAGACGGTCGATCATGCCGAGCGGAAGCAGCTAGAGTCGCGCTACGATCGGTTGCAGCGCGAGCTGCATATGCGCGATGGATATAACTGGCAGCACCGAGTCGATCGAGTTTTGCAGGGGCTTGGTTTTCCTAGCAGCAGTTATCAACAAGCAGTGGGGACGCTGAGCGGCGGGCAGCAAAATCGATTGCTGCTCGCGCGGCTTTTGCTTCTTGCGCCAGAGGTGCTGTTGCTCGATGAGCCATCGAACCATCTTGATATCGATGCGACGGCTTGGCTGGAGGATTTTTTGCTCGCTTCGCAGCAAGCGGTTCTGGTGGTGAGTCACGATCGATATTTTTTGGATCGGGTGACGAACAAAACGTTTGAGCTTTATCAGGGAACGATTGATTCTTATCCGGGGAATTTTACTTCTTATCGAAAACTGAAGGCGGAGCGGCTCGTAGTTCAGGAGCGGACTTATGAGAAGCAGAAGATAGAGATTGCCAAACTGGAAGAGTTTGTTCGCCGGATGGGCGCTGGCGACCGAACGACGCAGGCGAAGGATCGGGAGAAGAAACTGGAAAAAATCGAGAGGATCGATCCGCCGCGGTCGATTACCGCGCCGCCGATGAGTTTTCCGTCAGCGAGCCGGACGGGCGATATTGTGCTGCGAGTGGAAAAAGTGAGTAAACGATTTGATCGCCCGCTCTTTTCTGGGCTGTCGTTTGACATTCTTCGCGGCGAAAAATGGGGCATTGTCGGGCCCAACGGCACGGGAAAAACCACGCTGCTGAAGTGCATCGTCGATAAAGTTGCGTTCGATGCGGGCCGCGTTCATAAGGGCGCCGGAGTGAAGATTGGCTACTTCGATCAGCTGCTCTCGCACTTGGCTGATGATGCGGAGGTCATGGATGCCGTGCGGCCCGATCACAAGGATCTGACGAATCAGCAGCGGCGTGATTTGCTGGCGAAGTTCGGCGTGACGGGCGAGCTGGCGTTTCAGAAAGTAGCTTCATTGAGCGGCGGTGAACGCAATCGAACGGCGCTGGCGCTTCTCTCGGCGAGCGACGCGAATTTCCTAATTTTAGATGAGCCGACGAACCACTTAGATTTATGGGCGCGAGACTCACTCGAAAAAGCGCTGAAGGAATTCGATGGCTCGGTGCTCTTCGTGAGTCATGATCGTTATTTCCTCAATCAGGTCGCCGATCATTTGCTAGTCGTTCAACCAAAGGGCTTTAAGGTCATCGAGGGGAACTACGACGCCTATCTGCATTTTCTCAAGGAGGGCATCACCGGCAGCGATCGCGCGGGGATGGGTGTGAAAGGGGATGGTGCGAAACTACCGGCAAAAGCTGAGGCTGGAGGCACATCCAAGGATGGCGTTAAGCGGAAGAGGCAATTTCCTTATCGCAAGGTGAGCGATCTGGAGAATGACATCGCGGCCTGCGAAACGCGGCTTGCGGAAGTGCAGGCGGCGCTGGGAGATGGAGAGACGTATCGCGATGGACAGAAGGCAAAGCAGCTTCATCAGGAATTGGCGGATTTGGCCGCAGAACAGGCGCGGCTTTATGAGCATTTGGAGGAGGCAATGGAGCTCAATGGGTAGGGACGATTGCCAAAAGTAGTGTCGAATTTTCAAATTCAAAACCGCCCCTTCTGGCACTTCGGGCAATAAAACGTGGCTCGTTGCGCCTGAACCACGCGGGCGATGACTCCCTTCGCGCAGGTGGGGCAGGGTTCGCCTTCGCGGTCGTAGACGCGATGCATGTTTTGGAAGCCGCCGTCGGCGTTTAAGACGTTGCGGTAGGTTCCGTCGGAGAGGGTTGAGCCTTCGTTTTTGATGGCGAGTTCTAAGGTGAGAATCATCGCTTCATGCATTCGCTGCCAGGCTTTCGCATCGATGCGATTGCAAACTTTGCCGGGGTGGACGCCGGAGAGGTGTAGGAGTTCAGAGGCGTAGAGGTTGCCGACGCCGGCGAGAAGTTTTTGATCGAGGAGAGCGACTTTGATGGCTCGCTTGGTCGCGCCGAGTCGTTTGCGGAATTCATCGACTGTTATTTTCAGTGCGTCGGGGCCGAGTATCTCGCCGTTCTCAAGGCGCTGTAGTTCTTTAGCACTTAGTAAGAGAACGCCGCCTAGCCCGCGACGATCCCAGAACCAGAATCGTTTTGTTGGTCCGCCTTTGAGGTTGAATTGAACTCGCAAGTGCTCCTTCGTGGGTGGGTCGGCGGTGAGGACGAGGCCGGTCATGCGCGGCTCGATGACGATTGCATCGCCAGAAGCGAGACGAAGGACGACGCGCTTGCCGAGTCGATCGACTTGCGAAATGACTTGCCCAGCAGCGCGTTTTTCAAAAGCCGCGCGGGAGGGGGTGAAGCGGATTGGCTTTCGTTCACAGGGCAGTAACACTACATCAACAATGCGGCTGCCGACGATCTGGGCGATCCCTCGGCGCATCGTTTCGACTTCAGGTAACTCTGGCATGGGTTCAATGGCCGCCTATTTTGCTGGTTTGGCAGCTGGTTTCTCTGCAGCGGGCTTTTCCTCTGTCGGCTTCTCTTCTACGGGGGGTTCTTTAACCGGTTGGGCCTTTGGCTTTGGCCGTTCCTTGTCGTAGGCTGCATAAAGATCAAGTTCGTCGCCGCGAAGCCAGCGGGAGAGCATCTCGAGATCATTGGAAGAAAGTAGGTTCTTTGACTCCTCATCTTTCTTCGTCGCAATAGCGAAGGCAGGCATGCGATCATTCTTGTCGCCATAGAACCTCGGATGCGCCGGGTTTGCGATGAATTGTTTTACCCATGCTTCGCCGCCATATCCGGTGAGGTCGGGTGCGCCTGCGCCGGGGTCGGCTACGCCGGTGAACTTATGGCACTGGCCGCAGTTTTCTTTAATGGCCGCGCGGCCTTTGGCGATGATCTCTGCATCCTTTTGATCCTTTTCCTTATTAGGGATCAATCTGGCTTCAGCGACCATCGCGCGAATGATTGCGGACTTGGTTTCGGCTGGTAAAGCGGCATAATCGCCTTTCACGTAGCCGACCATCTCGCCGCTTGCGTGTTTCGTTTTGCCGAACATGTCAGGGCCATCAATCTTCTCCGCGCTCAGGAGCTTTTCGTACCACGCTTCGGTTGCGAAGCCATGCAAGTTTGGCGCAGAAATATCTTGCGCGGCGACGCCATGGCCTTCCGCATTCGTCCAGCTGTGGC